>CALEJC010000026.1 GCA_937898205.1 uncultured Bacteroidales bacterium | reverse complement strand
CTTTCAATGTAGAATCCACATAAAACACCTGCCAATCCTCAAGGTCAAGAAGTCTCTGCAGCTTGTCCGCCTCCTCTTCCGCCATCTGATAAAGATCTGGCTGCTCCGGCTGCTGCTGAGCCGATGCTTTCAAAGCAGAAACACCCGTCAGAACAGCAAAAAACAGCACAAGCTTATATAAATATGATTTCATATTTTTATAATTTTTAGTAGTTTTGCATCTTGAATAAACGCACAAAATTAAATAATTATAACAAAAGAACAAAATGAGACGGATTTCAACAGCCATTCTCCTCACGCTTATGGCCGCACTTTGCCTCATCGGCACCGACAGCCGCGCCTGCACCAATGTCCTGGTAACCAAAGGAGCCAGCACAGACGGATCGAACCTCGTCACCTACGCAGCTGACTCTCACGGACTTTACGGAGAGCTCTATTATGCTCCTGCAGGTGTATGGAAAGCAGGTGACATGCGTCAGATAAACGAATGGGACACAGGCAAATATCTCGGACAGATCCCTCAGATCGCCAGAACATACCAGAGAGTAGGCAACATGAACGAGCACCAGCTCATCATCGCCGAAACCACTTACGGCGGCCGTCCTGAACTCGAGGATCCTAATGGCGTAATGGACTATGGTTCATTGATATACGTAGCTCTCGAAAGGGCGAAGACAGCTCGCGAGGCGATTGACGTGATCGTCGATCTTGCCAACACATACGGCTACTACTCGAGCGGCGAGTCATTCTCGATTGCCGACACCGAGGAAGTATGGGTAATGGACCTCATCGGAAAGGGTCCGGACAACAAGGGCATCGTATGGGTGGCACGCAGGGTTCCGGACGGCTACATCTGCGCCCATGCGAACCAGGCACGCATAAGCACCTTCCCTCTGAATGACCCGGAAAACTGCCTCTACGCACCGGACGTGATCTCCTTTGCACGTGAGAAGGGGTATTTCTCGGGAGACGACAGGGATTTCAGCTTCTGTGACGCTTATGCACCTCTCGATTTCAGCGGAATGAGAGGCTGTGAGGCACGTGCATGGTCGGCATTCAACATCCTCTGCGACGGAAAGTTCACATTCGAGGACGAGAACGGAAACATCGTCACCAAAGACGCATATGACTACATCGACTATGCGATGGGATGGGACAAGACCAAGAGATTCCCTCTTTTCGTGAAGCCATCACGCAAGATCACCATGAAGGATGTGGCCGACGTGATGCGCGACCACTTCGAGGGCACACCAATGGACATGACAACCGACATCGGCGCAGGCGGCAACGCTGTGCCTTATCGCTGGAGACCGATGACTTTCTCTTGGGAGGGCAAGACCTACACCAATGAGCGAGCCATCGCCACCCAGCAGACCGGTTTCTGGTTTGTGGCACAGTCTCGCGGCTATCTTCCTGACGAGGTGGGTGCTGTGATCTGGTTTGGCTGTGACGATGCTGCAACTTCATACCTCACACCTATTTATGCCAACACCAACAAGATCCCTGAGTGCCTCAGAGTGGGCAACGGAGACCTTCTTCACTATAGCCCTACATCACAGTTCTGGATGTGCAGCCGCGTGACCAACACTTGCTACGGCATGTACAACAGAGTTGCCCCTTATGTCATGGCAGAAGCCGACAAGTTTGAGATCAATCAGATGGACGTGGCTGTGCCAGAGATGGATGCAAAGGCTGCAAAACTCGTCAAGAAGGGCAGAGTCAGAAAAGCTCTCCGACTCCTTACAAAATATAGCGTAGACACAGCTCAGAAGCAGTTTAACGTGTGGAAAAAGCTGGAGGAGACTCTTCTTGTGAAGTTTATTGACGGTAATGTCAAGGCTCAGGACGAGCAGGGCAACTTCATCCATTCGGAGTATGGTGAGGGCATCCCTGAGGGTCTCACTCAGCCAGGTTACACAGACAAATGGAAAGCCGCAGTCGCTGCTGACAACGGAGCAGTCCTTGAGGTAAAATAAAAAAGATATGAGTAAGCTTTTAAAACTCGGCGCACTTGTTGCCGCCGGCGGAGCCATCAGCGGATGTGCTCAGAAAGAGCAGCAGGCCAGACCAAATGTAGTTTTTATCCTTGCTGACGACCTCGGTTGGGGAGACCTTGGTTGCTACGGACAGAAGCTTGTGGAGACACCAAACATTGACGCGCTCGCAAGCAGAGGCATGCTTTTTACCCAGAATTATTCGGGCACGACTGTCAGTGCACCTTCGCGCTCATGCCTGCTCACAGGCACGCACAGCGGTCACACCTATATTCGCGGCAACCTTCGCGTGCCGCCAGAGGGACAGTTCCCTCTTCCTGAGGGCATGCCAAATATCTTCCGGGATTTCAAGGCTGCCGGCTACACTACCGGAGCATTTGGCAAATGGGGTCTTGGCCCTATCGGCTCCACAGGAGATCCTAATGCGCAGGGTGTGGACAAGTTTGTAGGTTTCAACTGCCAGACTCTAGCACACAGTTATTATCCTGACCATATCTGGGACAACAACCAGAAGATAGTCTTTGAGGACAATGTGGACGAGATCCCTTATGGCGAGGGCACCTATGCTCCGGACATCATCCACGATGCTTCTCTTGAGTTTATGGAAACTGCCGTGGAAAACGGACAGCCATTCTTTATGTGGTATCCTACAATCCTTCCTCATGCAGAGCTGATTGTGCCACAGGACAGCTTGCTGACCAAGTATCTGGGCAAGTTCCCTGAGACCCCTTATGATGGCGTCGATCTCGGCGAGCCACGTTTCAGGGTCGGTGGATATTGCTCGCAGGAGGCCCCTCACGCCACATTTGCCGCAATGGTATCAAGACTTGATATGTATGTGGGCGAGATTGTCGCAAAGCTCAAGGAACTCGGTGTTTATGACAACACAATCATCATCTTCTCCAGCGACAATGGTCCTCATGTGGAAGGTGGAGCAGATCCTGACTTCTTTGACGGAAACGGCCCTTGGAAGGGTTACAAGAGGGATCTCTATGAGGGTGGCATCAGAGTTCCGCTCATTGTAGAATGGCCGGGAGTAGTGGAAGCAGGAAGCACTTCCGATCATATGTGTGCTTTCTGGGATATGATGCCGACATTCCGCGAGATCATCGGTGCCGAAAGTGCAGAAAATCCTGATGGTGTGAGCATCCTTCCTACACTCAAGGGCGAGAAAGGCCAGAAGGAGCACGAGTACCTCTATTTTGAGTTTGCAGAGAGATCTCGTCAGGCTCTCCGCAAGGGAGACTGGAAACTCATCCGCATGGACATCGGTGCACCGACCGACAGATATGAGCTTTACAACATCCCTGGAGATCCGGGCGAAGAAAACGATGTCGCAGCTCAAAATCCGGAGATTGTGGAGGAACTCAAGGCCCTGATGGTAGAGGCTCACATACCAAACAGCAATTTCCCTCTTTTTGCAGGTGAATAATAAAGAACTTTTTACTCTCAGCGATGCGACCAGACGCATAGGCCCCCGCAGCTTTACAACCTTGATAAAGCCCGGGGGCTCGGCGTGCAATCTGGCATGCAAGTATTGTTATTATCTTGAAAAGGCAGAGCTCTATGGCGGCAGGCAACCGATCATGGACCCGGAGCTGCTGGAGCTTTACATCAAGCAATATATCGAGGCCGTGGAGCACGACGTGGTGGAGTTCTGCTGGCATGGCGGCGAGCCGCTGATGCTGGGGCTGGACTACTTCAAGCGCGCGCTCAAGCTGCAGAGGAAACATTCGCGAGGCAAGACCATCCACAATTCGCTTCAGACCAACGGCACCCTGCTGGACGAGAATTGGTGTCGCTTCTTCTCTGACAACGGCTTCCTCGTGGGGCTGTCGATCGACGGGCCGAAGGATATCCATGATGCGCATAGGGTCAACCGCGGCGGCAGGCCGACCTTTGACCGCGTGGTGGCAGGGGTCAATCTGATGAACCGCCTGCACGTGGAGTACAATACGCTGAGCGTGGTGAGCCGTCTGAGCGAGGGGCGCGGTGCAGAGATCTACCGCTTCCTTCGCGATGAGCTGGGCAGCAGATTTATGCAGTTACTGCCTGCAGTGGATTGGCTGCCTTCAGGCGAGCTCGCACCTTGGAGCGTGTCTTCGGAGGGATTCGGACAGATCCTGTGTGATGTTTTTGACGAATGGGTGCGGCACGATGTGGGCAGAAGCTACGTGCAGATATTTGACGTGACGCTGAGCCAGCTCTGCGGACTGCCATCAGGCATCTGCACGATGGGAGAGACTTGCGGAGAGGGTCTGGCAGTCGAGCACAACGGAGATGTATATCCTTGCGACCATTTTGTGTGGCCGGAATATCGGCTGGGAAATATTCGCGAAACTTCGCTCGCAGAGCTTTTTGATAGCGAAAAAAGACTTAAATTTGCTTTGTTCAAGCGCAATGACCTTCCGCCCGAGTGCCTGAAGTGCGGACATTATCACCTCTGCCACGGAGGTTGTCCGGGACATCGCACGGCAGAAGCCCGCGGAGGCAAAAATGCGCTTTGCAAGGGCCTGAGGATGTTTTTTGAGCATAGCGCTCCGGCGATGAACCGCATGCGCGAGCTTCTTCTGGCCGACCGCGCCCCCGCTGAAATAATGAATGAATTATAATATGAATATGAAAAGGTTAGCTATTTCACTTATCGCCCTGATGGGACTTTCTTTGGGTGTCTTTGCACAGGAAAGCAAGAAGGTCAATGCGGCTCAGGGCAACACATACACCACAGCTCAGGGCAGTTATGAGCCCAGGTTTGCTGTGGACGGCAAGTCTGTAAAGGTAAAGAACGTGATCTTGATGATCGGCGACGGTATGGGCACCGGTGCAGTGAATGCAGCTCATTATGCCAACGGTGGCGAGCTCACCATGACCAATCTTCGCGCAATGGGTTATGTGCGCACCCAGTCAGCGGACAACTTTACCACAGATTCTGCAGCATCAGGAACCGCTTATGCTTGCGGTCAGAAGACCAATAATGGCTATGTGGGAGTGTCCACAAAGGGTGAGCCGATGCCAAACCTTCCGGAGAAGCTTGGCGCACTCGGTTGGGTGAGCGGCGTGGTGTCGACAGACGACCTCAACGGTGCTACTCCGGCTTCTTTCTTTGCTCACGAGCAGGCGCGCGGCAACAGCGAAGCCATCTGGGCCGACCTTCCTGAGAGTCAGTTGAAGTTTGCTTCTGCCGGCGCGCGCAAGGTATTTGAGAAGCAGCCACTTAAGACTCAAGAGGCCATTTCTGCCAAGTACAAGGTCGTCTTCTCTCCTGAAGAGGTTTCCGCTTCGGATCAGGCTGTGCTTTATCTGCCGGAGAGCGTTTCTTATGATCAGCGAGGCAACTATCTTCCTGAGACTACGGCTCTCGCGATCGAGTATCTTGCAGCGCAGAAAGGCAAGGGCTTCTTCCTCATGGTAGAGGGCGCCCGCATCGATAAAGAAGCGCATAGCAATAATTTCCCTGGCGTAGTGAAGGAGACTCTCGACTTTGATAAGGCGATTGCCGAGGCGATCCGCTTTGCCGACAAAGACGGACATACTCTCGTCATCATCAGCGCTGATCACGAAACCGGCGGTCTGAGCTTCAACGCCGGAGTACCTGAAGAGGGTTACACTATGGGCGTTTTCACATCACGCGGCCACACTCCTAGCATGGTTCCGCTCTTTATCTATGGTCCTCATTCGGGAGAATTTACCGGCGTGCACGAAAACAGCGACATCAGTAATATGATTTACTCTATTTTGACGGGAAAATAGACGAAATACTTGCAAAACAAAGTTTTTGTTGTAACTTTGTCGTCCCTTTGGTTATACCGAGGTGTGACTGGAGAGGTGGGTGAGTGGCTGAAACCACCGGTTTGCTAAACCGACGTACTCTTCATCGGGTACCACGAGTTCGAATCTCGTCCTCTCCGCCCAACGCAATCAAAGCAACAGCGCCGCACGGAAGTGCGGCGTTTTTGCGTTTTATGGCCATAAGAGCTTGCTCTTTAATGGGCATATAGACGCAAAAATATTGTGCTTTGCAGGCTGCTGTTTTGATTGCTAGCGGACTCACCGAGAAAAGACTTGCGCAGCAAGGCTAATCTCCAGCCCCCGGGGGCATGCCGATGACGCCCTTCAGAAACGCAGCAGCCTCACCGGATGCTTAACACGATATGGCGTCGCACGCACAAACAGCAGCCATTGGGCTACGTAATAATTCCCCATCACAAGGACTTCGCGACAAGGCACCGGCTCTATAAACTTCCCCCATGCCAGCATAAAGTCCGACAACACAAAAAGTAGGGCGCCGAGAGCATATAAGGAACTTCGCTGAAGCATTGCGCAAAAGAGCATCACGCATATCAACACAGCATAAACACCCACCCCTACCCGCAAAGTTCCGGCCGGCACAGCAGGCACAACCTTTACAAAAGCCATCAGCAGCAAGGCTATGACGCACAATCCCATCATCGATAAATATCCTATGGCCTTGGCGGTAAATTTGCCATCCATCTCGACCTTGGTCCTATACCTTCTTATAAAAAAGGCGACGAAGAATAGGTGTGCAATAGCAAAAGAGGCCATCTGAAGCATGAAGTTTCCACATGAACCGGCCAAGTCTCCCAGGGCAGAAAAAAGAAACGCACACGATATCTCCCACCTCGTCAGCCACAGAGAAGCCACACACAACAGTCCCACAGGAAAGCAAAGCTTGTGAGCAACCGGCACAGGCAAGTAATACATTACTACCAAAGCAAGGAAAAGCCCAGTGGTCGCAAACACGATCGGCTTGACGGCATTGTCTTTAACTGTAAAAACTGACATAGGCACACATTTTCTGATTATCTCCCCTAAGATACAAAAAAGTGCTGAGCTTATACAAAGCGCACACCATCTCATCGACCGTGGACGGTCCCATAATTTATGTGTGACCATCCACACACAATAATCACAAATAGCTAACATTCAATATATTATGATTTATAACCGTGGACGGTATGTCGTATTTAATTGGACCATCCACACCTATACCTTCTTTATATGCAACAATTCTGATACTTTTTCCCTTTCCAAACCTAAGACGCGAGCCAACTGTGGCACTGAAGTTCTTATTGTTCTATAGATATAAGGAAGCAATCGAGACTTCTGCAGCAAAGATAATCTATCGATTTCAAGATTATACCACTTCATACTTATCTCCGAAACCAACTGATACAGATCGGCATCATAACGCATTCCTCTAGGGAGTTCCTCAAGTTTCATCTTCATTTCCGCGATGTTAACTACACCTACCACCTTCATATAGTAGGCAGGATTCTTGTTAAACGCAGATTCGACATAGCTCACATCACATACACTTGAAGGTTCTAACCTATTTGTGTTATCTATTGCCCAAGTTTTCTTACCTGAGAAATCTCTACAATGAAATATTTTCCTGACGTCTCTAGTAGATATGTCTGCAACTTTAGTGGTTCTTTTATTCTGTGTTGATATAAAAAAGGCTTGATGCGCACTCCATCGGTAAGAATCAACCGCATCACTATTATCAAGAGCATTCCTTGTTACATAGGCAATTGCGTTTCTTAAATACCAGATAGAATCAAGCAAAAGAATATTATACTCCAATCCGCACAGAATCCCTTTCGTGCCATATTTTTTATTCATCCACATTGAATAGCGCTTTTTGAGATCATTCGCTAATTTAATGGCGGAAATCTCTTCCGCTGCTAGCAGAATGATGTGTACATGATTGGAGACGACAACATAATGAACAAGGATGGTAGCGCATTTGTGAGCAGAAAGGGCAATGTACTTTACCATGACGTCGCAGTCTTCGTCATCTCGGAAGAGTACTGCATCTTCCTTACCTTCAAAACAAAGATGATAGGGATAAACACGGGTAATGGACCCGTCAGGAAGCTCCCGATATGGAGCAAGCTCAAAATCTCGAGCAGAAAAATTTTTCATAGTTATAAGTTTTTACAAATTATTTAAATTCCAAGTTTTGCCTTGAGGCGGGAGACTCGGTTGTAGACCACGCTTTTGTCCTTAGAGAGGAAGACCGAGATCATTGTCGGAGTAAATCCCGCCTTAAGGTAACAAAAAAGCTTAATATCCTGCTCCTTGAGCTCGGGATGCTCTTTGCGAAGCTTGCTCACCACTCCGTCCTGGGTTTTATCCAGCCAGGCTTCAAACTCCTTCTGCACCTTGGCATCCGTGCGGATTTCCTCTATTATCTCTTTGACCTCGCGCAGAACTTTTTGCTGAAACCTATCAGTGTCCTCATAGACATAATACTGCTCGCAAAGTCTCTGAAGAATCCTGAAATTGTCAATCGGCGGCACAATCTGTTCACTGCCGGTGTCAGAAGCCGGGCCTTCCTTCCTCTTCTGCGCGCAGAATTCGCGGAACTCTGCAACAAAACCAAGAAGTTCCTGCACTGAAACCTCTTTATAAAGACCCACTCGTAGCTTTCCAAAAAGCTTCAGATTGACCAATCGTCCTCTGAAAATGTTTAAATTCTTAATGTCCATAGTCGTTGTGATTTATAGGACAAAGTTAGCTACAGTCCTCCCAAAACGCTCCATCAACGCGCCGATATAACCTATCACACCACCCGCGCAACAGGATGACAATCAGCCTATTACAAAACACCGCAGCACAAAATTCTATCACGCAGCTATCTGCCCTTTTTCTTAGCCCAAGTGTTGCGAACCTTTCCGGCCACAAAACCAGCAGCACCATCCCGACAGAGACAATAATCAGCACAAGAGCCACCAGCAGCCGCAAGCGGCGAATGTCAGGCGATGAGCATATCTCCCTTGCCAAGCAGCAAAAGCACGGCAAGGAAAACAAAGATTGCGGCCAAGACATAGGTTAATATCATGACTGAAATTTAGTAATTTTTTACGCTTTTTTGTAGTTTTAATCGGTTTTTGTTGTTTAATGGGCAGAAACAAATCTCGACAAGACAAGTTATGGACAACAGAGAAAAAGATTTTGCGCAAATCGTCTTGGAAAACAAGAGACGCATCTACACGGTGTGCTATATGTTTTCCAAGGACACTGAAGAGGTGAACGATCTGTTTCAGGAGATACTTATCAACCTATGGAAGGGTCTGCAGAATTTCGAGGGGGATAAGTACATAAGCACCTGGGTATGGAGAGTGAGTCTCAACACCTGCATCAACTACTCCAAGAAGAAGAAGAAACGCCGCGGCATGGATTGCATCCCTATTGACGTAGAAATCAACCTCTTTGAGGATATAGATGAAGACTCGATGCAGATACGCCAACTCTACGACCGCATCAATAAGCTCGGTTATATAGACCGAAGCATCATACTGATGTGGCTGGAAAATCTGAGTTATGATGAAATTGGAGCCATCCTAGGCATCAGTGCCAAGAATGTGGGCGTCAAGCTTGTCCGAATCAGAGAGAAACTCAAGTCAATGTAAAACCTTTAAAACAGCAAACAATGGAAATAGATAATTTTGAACTTTCTCAGGAACTCAAGCAGATGCGCGAGCAGTTCCGCATCCTCAGCGAAAAGGTAGAGAAGCAGAATATCATAAACGAGAGACATTTGCGCGCTTCCATCAGACGCAGAATGCGCTCATACGACATGAAGGAAACATGGTTGCAAGCGATAATTCTGCTCATCAGCGTACCTTTGCTTATCATCTTCACTATACAATCCAAGATGAATGGATGGCTTACCATCATGACCGCAACAATCTTTCCTGCTGCTACCTTATATATTCTGGGCAAAAAGCTTTACCAGGGTCGGAAGCTAAACTTCAGCGGAGACCTGAAAACATTGGCTCAGGAAGTCAAAAAAATAAAGAGGGGTCAGATTATTTCAAATATCATTTGTACGCCTATAGCTGTCGTATACATCATATCTTTCTTCCACGAGTATATGAGGGTTTATCATAGCTTTGTGGAAAACATAGATAAGGTATATATTGTTCTCTACCTTATGTTCTGCGCCCTCTTTATTGCTGCAGCGATCTACGTCGAAGCCCGGAAATTCCGCAACCTCAATGACATAATCAGAGAAATTGAGGAATAGAATAAACGTAAATACATGGATCTTCCTCATAGCTGATGAGGAAGATTTTTTGTGCCGCCTCATCAATCGCGAAGGCTCCGTAATGATCTAGATGAAAGATATTCAGCAACTCTCCCTTTGTGCTGTAACATTCTACCCTAGTATAATCGGCCAGTTGTGATTTAGGATCACGTGGGATATACCCTTCCATATTGTGTATCCATATTTTCTCGCCGACGCCAAGACCGGCATTGAAATACATTGGATTTTTATCAGAATAGTCTGCTTCATCGGCAATAGAAAATCCGGGAGAATCTCTCTTAATAGAAGTGTGCTCTCCTGTCTTCCTATCAATAATTGATATCCAGTCGCGGTATTTATAACCAAACACAAGCACATCCTCATTCATAGACATAATTCCCGCCGATGAGGCAAAGACTCCGCTATTTAAACCATCTGTCACATCATACAGAAGCTCTGTCTTTTCCGGACCATAGTTCCAGATACAATAGCCGGTAGAAGACCTGTCATTTGGCTTATCCTTACCACAAAACACTATACCATCTTCATTCATTCCTGCAATAGAAACCATTCCATAGCTGATGCTTGAGATGTCGGCGTAGTAATCGCCTACCTTTATCTTATCATAACTCAGATCCCTTTTCAGGCCATAGACATCGCCAAAAAACGGAAAGAAGAACCCACAGACATACATTTCACCTTCAATAGGAAAGAGCATAGCCCTGTCATAATCCGGACGATCTGCCATGGTAATCCTGCCTTTTAACTCCATTGTCCCCTTGTCATATATCTACAGTTTGTCTGCGCTTCTACCGTTGGCCACAATCAGCAGTTCATCGGCTACCCTCATGGAAGGCAGCGACGGCTGAAAATCTACTGACGCTATTCTCTTGCCTTGGAGCTCTATTGGCGACTCTTCGGCACACGAAATACAAGCCATTGCCACTATCGGCAACAACATAAGCAATACTTTTTTCATAATACATAAGCATTACTCGCGGCCGATCTGACCGCGAGTAATATTAGATTTATCTTGTGGCAAAAATCACAGGGAAGGTGTAGTTGATGGCGACAGGCTCGCCGTCTTTAGTGGCAGGAGTCCATTTTGGTGAGCTGCTCACTACGCGGACAGCCTCGGCATCCAAAAGCGGATCTACACCACGAAGCACTTTAACATCTTTAACCACTCCGTCACTTCCCACAACAAATGATACCATCACGCGGCCGGAGATTTTCTTCTTAATCGCTTCTTCCGGATATCGCATGTTCTGAGCGACCCATTTGTTAAAATCATTGACATCGCCTCCGTTGAAGCTCGGCTTCTCCCCTGCAAACTGGAAAGAAATCACTTCCTCTTCCTGCGGCTCCTGCTTCTTGAGATTGATGACGATAACCCCGTTCTTTGCAGCCTCGCCATACTTCTCTACAGCAGTCTCGTCCTTGAGCACTTCCATTGACTCAATTGTTTTAGGATCAATCTTTTTAAGATCAAAATCCGCATCCGCAACTTTTCCGTCTATAACAAAAAGTGGATTTCCTTCTAGGAGATCTCCAATTTTTACGTTACCTTTGACTGGGAAAGGAGTCATAACGGTGTTTACCTTGATGGTGTCCTGCACGGCAGCAACAGGCTGCTCTTCATAACGGTAATCTACCTTTGTCTCGGCTGTTGCAACCAGAGAGACGCCCACAAGTGGGAGCACGTAGAGAGCCTTCCAGGCACCCATACGAGATGATTTTTTGTTTGACATCATAGTAATACGGGATTTAAGTGTACTGTGATTAAAGCTGTTGGCAACTGAGTAGCCGCTCTTGCCGACAGCTTTCTTTATTAATAGGTATTGATATTCCTTTACATCTGCACCACTTCTGAGCACAGCATCATCAGCCTCAAACTCGTGCAACGCACGAAGGTCACTCCTAAGCATCCAGATCGCCGGGTTAAACCACTGTAGCGCAGTCACAAGATCCACAAACAGCAGATCGATCGAATGTCCGTAGGCAATGTGCGCACGCTCGTGCACCAGAATCTGCTCTGCACCCGCCTCATAATCAGCGCGCGACAGCACAATATGCTTCATCCAGCTGAACGGCGCCACCTGCTCCTCGATCAGCACCAGCTTTACCCCGTCCTTCTGCAGGATACATTCGCCTCGGGCGATAATCTGCTTCACGCGAATGATTGAAAATAGGGTAAACCCCAACGAAGCCAGCGCACCCACAGCGCAGACAGCACACAAGGCAACCACCCACCACGGCTCAGCGACAGCAATCTGCTCAACGGCTGCGCCACTCGCCACGGACTCAGCAGCGGCCTGCCCGGAAGACGGAAGCACCACCACTTCGCGGATCGTTATCACACATAGCGGCAGCACAAAGGACAGCGCAGCTGTGCCCAAAAGGACGATGCGGTTGATGCGATGAAACGTCTCCTTGCTCAGCAGCAGACGATAGAACATATAGAAGACCGCCAGTGCAACTGCGGACTTCCCTAAATATATAAGTATCGCTGTCATAATTCCTTACCGTTTTCAATCTGTTCAATCAATTCTTTTAGCTCCTCGACGGAAATCTTCTCCTCTTTAACCAAAGTAGAGACGGCACTGAGATAGGAATTACCGAAATAATTGCTGATAATGCCGCTCAAGGTAGACTTCTTATAATCCTCCTGCGAGACAATCGGGTAGTATTGATAGGAATTGCCATAGGCCGTGTGGGCCACAAACCCGTTGCTCTCAAGAGTGCGCACCATGGTCGAGAGTGTATTGAAATGAGGCTTCGGGTCTGCATAAAGTGCCTGAAGCTCACGCACAAACATCGCTCCCTTGTCCCAAAAGAGTCTCATGATCTCTTCCTCTTTTCTTGTCAGTTTCTTCATATGATTACTACTTTACATCGCAAAGATAACTAAAAAATCCTTGCGTGCAACTATTTTACATAGTTTAATAACTAAAAATATTAGTTTTGTCTGTTTATCTGAAGAAATTTTCACCTCTATCTCCACTGGAGAGAGCCCCAATTCACTCTGAGAAGTCTCCTCTATACCTGCACAAGAGAGGACAGATGAGAGGATAAAAGAGAGCACTATTAGATTTACTGATCTGTTCATAACTTCACCTCCACAGTTTAGTCCCAGGAATTTTCATTCATAGAGGGGATAGTTCCACCGCCTTCACTGGCACAAAAGCCCGATTCTGTCACAAGTTCCAGCACCTCCACTACAGGAGACACATATATTTCATCAAAATTTTTATTCATATCAATATCCTATAAAATTATATTGATGCAAATATAAACATTTTCCAGACAAAACAAGTGCGTGTGTTATAAAATTTCTATAATCCTGTCGCAGAATGCGAGTGAAGACTCCCTGTGCGCTATCGCAATTATGGTCAGATCCCTTCTGCTGCGCGAGAGTTCGAGTATGGATTCGTTGATTTCCCCCTCTGTGGCACTATCCAGCGCCGATGTAGCCTCATCGAAAAAGAGGATATCTGCCCCCTTATAAAGGGCTCTGGCTATGCCAACCCGTTGTTTCTGTCCTCCGGAAAGGGTACTTCCGGCTTCGCCCATTTCGGTATCCACCCCGTTGGGAAGATTTTGCACCCAATCATCAAGACGAACTTGTTCCAACAGTGTCTGTATCCGCTCCCGATTGATTTCTTTCTCACCCAAAGCGATGTTTTCGGCCAGCGAACCCTGGAAGATGAACACATCCTGTTGCACATATCCGGTCTTCCGAAGCCTGGCGGGCTGCACCTCGGAGGTCAACGGCACCCCGTCAATCCGGATTTCCCCCTGTTGGGGAGTCAGGAAGC
>CALEJC010000025.1 GCA_937898205.1 uncultured Bacteroidales bacterium | reverse complement strand
GATAGTACGTACCCTGTTGAATACAGGAATAATTACAGAAGCCTCGAACTCAAAATTGTTCTCGCTGAATTCAATATGTTTGAATTTTGGCTCCAGATAACCGCCAATCTCTTTAAGATGCTCAGTACAAGCTCTTTCCATCTCAACCTGCACTGCCCTGTTGCGAGGGTCCACATAGTCAAAAAGCTTCTCCCCTGACTGCCTTGTGTCGCTCTCCCATTCGTAATAGAGGTATTCGTTTATGTGCACCAGACTCCCCTTCTGAGATACCTTCAGACGGAGATCATAGAGCGCAGCAAACTTATAGTCTGCATCCATCCGCGCGACAGCCTCCTTGAGGGCGTCTGTGCGATAGAGCTGCACTCCACCGAATTCAAAATCATCGCGAAGCGAGCCTTGCTGATAATCAATGACAGGAGCTTCCACCAGCTGACCTCCGAGGAAGCAGAACCTATCTGAATAAACCATCGCGGCTCCGGTATCTTCAGCGATCTGAAGCATCCTTTCCTGGCCCCAGTTTACCCACTTGAGCTCTGTATCTTTGGTATATAGAAGAGTATATGGAGTCTTGACATCTGAAGCGATCTCCCTCAGACGAGAGGTAGAAAGCCTCTCCGGAATATCATAACGAGTAATCATATTGTCTGGCATGAAATTTATCTCAAATATAACGAAATATTTTGCTAATTTTGCGGTCCAAACTAAAGATAGGCACAATGGGAGCTAAACTTATTATTATTCCGACATATAACGAGATTGAAAACATCTTCAAAATCATCCCGGCTGTCCTGAGCAAGGATGATAATTTTGAAGTGCTCATCATCGACGATGGCTCCCCTGACGGCACAGCAGATGCAGTGAAGCAGATGCAGAAGAGCTATCCTGACCGCCTTCATCTCATCCAGCGCTCCGGCAAGCTGGGTCTCGGCACTGCCTACGTGACAGGTTTCAAGTGGGCTCTTGAGAGAGATTTCAGCCACATTTTTGAGATGGATGCAGACTTCTCGCACAATCCGGATGATCTTCCTAGATTGCTTGGTGAGTGTACAGAAAAAGGAGCGGACATGTCGGTGGGCTCTCGCTATTGCAACGGCATCAACGTGGTCAATTGGCCTCTCACCCGCATCCTCATCTCCTATTGCGCTTCGATTTATGTGCGCACAGTGCTTGGTTTCAAGATCTATGACAGCACCGCAGGTTTTGTCTGCTACAGCCGTCGCGTGCTGGAGACCATTGACCTCGATGCAGTCAAGATGAAGGGCTACGGCTTCCAGATCGAGCTCAAATATACTGCACACAAGCTCGGTTTCAGGATTGGCGAAGTGCCTGTCATATTTGTCAATAGACAGGAAGGCACATCAAAGATGTCAGGCAGCATATTCGGCGAAGCTTTCTGGGGCGTGCTGGCGCTGCGCTTCCGCAAGATCCTGCCTCGCCGATAGTCTGAAAGACGGGCTTAATCAAGCCATTGCAGAAAATCATCCACCCTCGAACGTGAAACAAACATATCTTCTTCCGGTCTAGGCTGGAGATAGAGTTTGAGTCGTCCGTTATAGTACCTCTCTACACTGTTGATTGCGGTCCTGGACACGATACCGCCACGACCGATGCGGAAAAACACCTCAGGATTGAGCTCTTCCTCAAGAGCGTCAAGAGAAGAGTCGATGATATATTTTGACGAGTTGGAGAGAATCATGTAGTTGCTCTTTTCTTCAGAGACAAAATAGGCCACATCGGTATATTTGATCGGAATAATCTTATCTCCTACCCGCACTATTGTCCTCTCGCGGTAGGTCTTAGGCTGAGCGCCACTGATGGCTTTGATGATCTTATCAACATCAAGAGGACCGCCTTTGACACGCTCACGGCAACGTTTTACAGCCCTTTCCAGATCTCGGAGGTTTATCGGCTTCATCAGATAATCCACACTTCCTGCTTCAAATGCCTTGACGGCGTAGGAATCGTAGGCAGTGGTCATGATCACAGCCGAAGAAATCTGCTTATGGCGGAAGATCTCAAAGCAGTCACCATCGGCAAGTTCTACATCCATAAAGATGATTTCCGGCTCCGGTCTGTTTTCAAGATAGTCGAGAGTACTGCAGATCGAGTCTGTCTGACCGACCACCTCAATATCCGGGAAATTATTTGATAGAAGCTTAGCGAGCTGGGCCCTTGCCAATGCTTCATCTTCAACTATCAAAGCTGTCATAGTAGTGGAAGTGTTATAGTGTAGTTTTTGTGGTCATCTGTGATGTGTATGGTCTCTCCTGCAACATCGCTGTATTGCTGACGCAAATATTTGAGTCCCAACCCTGTAGACGCGGTACTGGAGATCTTTGGACGTATATTGTTGCTGACCGCGATAGACCCGTTATCAACATAAATCCTCACAACCAGAGGGTCACTTGCAGATACTGCATTGTGCTTCACTGCGTTTTCCATCAAAAGCTGCAGGCAGCACGGCACCACATAACGTGACAAATACTCTTCGGGGATATCTATCTGCACCTGGAGTCCTTCATTGAAACGGACTTTAAGGAGAGCGACATAGTCATTGAGAAGGGCAAGCTCATCGCGAAGCCTGACAGTAGTTTCATCCTCGTGTTTGAGCATATATCTGTAGACCTCAGCCAGCTTATGAGTAAACTCGCTCGCCTGCTCGGTGGACTGCTCCTGAATCATATAATCCAGCACATTGAGCGAGTTGAAAAGGAAGTGCGGATCCACCTGCTGCTTGAGCTTGAGATAGCGGAAACGCGCAAAATCGGCATCTTCGCGCGCCAGATCTGCTTGAGCGCGCGTATGGATGGCATACTCAGCAACCAGTATGATAGCCAGGAAACTGAAGATATAGTCCAGCAACAGCTCTATGAAAAAAGTAATATCATCAGCCGCCGGCGAATTAAACAAGATGATACCCAGACGGAAGATGATCACCACCACAAACGCAAGCAAGAGCCAACGCATTGAGCGAGCATTGGTTAGATTATCCTCACTATACTTGCGCATATATGCGGATGCAACCCCCTCGGTCGACCAGCCGATGATTTCTGTGCTTATGAAGGTGGCCAACGGGTGAGCAAACCCGAGAGCCATATTGATATACTTAAACAGCGCCGCAAGACCCATACCGAGTCCAAAGCCCACAATATTGACAAGCACCACTGCAAGGGCCATAAAGATCGCTCCGACCCGTCGGCGCAGACAGATGATCACAACAAGCAACATGGTGAGCAAAGTCAACATGATATCGTCGGCTATACCCACAAAATGACACACCATCGAAACGGCAGCGTGCATCAACGCAAAGGCGTGTATTATCCAAGTGTCCTTTACCTGTCTCATATACAAAAGGTAAAGGTAATTATAAATCCTTTAATTTCTACCACTCATCCTTAAAATTTTGCAGCTCATCCTCACACCTTATTTAAAAAATTAAGCAGTTTTTACATTTGCGCTGATTAATGACACAACGAACATGCAAAACAAAAACTTGTCTTTCTGGCAGATGTGGAATCTAAGCTTCGGTTTTTTTGGAGTTCAGATTGCATATGCCCTTCAGAATGCAAATATCAGTAGAATCTTTGCCACCCTTGGTGCTGACCCTCATCAGTTGAGTTTCTTCTGGATACTTCCACCCCTCATGGGTATGATTGTCCAGCCGCTCATCGGTTCTTGGTCAGACCGCACATGGTGCAAGCTCGGCCGTCGCAAGCCTTATCTTCTTGTCGGCTCGATCATCACAGTGCTTGTGATGTTCCTGCTTCCAAATGCCGGTGGTCTTAACTTCTCGACCAAGCTTTTCCTTGGCCTCAACGGTGCAATGTGGTTTGGTCTTTTCTCTCTGATGTTGCTTGACACTTCGATCAATGTAGCAATGCAGCCATTCAAGATGATGGTTGGTGATATGGTCAACGAAGAGCAGAAGACTCAGGCCTACTCAATCCAGTCACTTCTCTGCAATGCAGGAAGCCTTGTGGGCTACCTCTTCCCTATCTTCTTCACCTGGATCGGCATCGCCAACACAGCTCCTAAGGGCTCTATCCCTCCGTCTGTAATCTGGAGCTTCTATTGCGGCGCAATCATCCTCATCATCTGCGTGCTTTATACCTTCACTAAGGTTAAGGAGATGCCTCCGAAGGAGTATGCTGAATTCCATGGCCTTGACGCACAGAAACAGTCAGAGGAACAAAAAGACAAGCCAGGCCTCATAAAACTGCTTCTCCACGCCCCTGCAACATTCTGGACAGTGGGTCTTGTGCAGTTTTTCTGCTGGGCCGCTTTTATGTATATGTGGACCTACACCAACGGCGCTGTAGCAGCCAACTGCTGGGGCACTACCGACCCTGCTTCTGAAGGCTATCAGGCTGCCGGCAACTGGGTTGGTGTCGTATTTGCCGCTCAGGCAGTAGGTTCCATCATCTGGGCAATCGTCTTGCCTAAGTTCAAATCCCTCAAGCTTTCTTACATCGTGAGTCTGCTTTTGGGCGCAGTAGGATTTGTTTCCATTTCTTTCATAAGCAATCAGTATCTGCTGTTCGGGTCATA
>CALEJC010000024.1 GCA_937898205.1 uncultured Bacteroidales bacterium | reverse complement strand
TCGGATGCCACAATAGTGGTGGAGAGCGCATCACGCGGTGGCAGCCTCATCACGGCAGAGATAGCACAGAGTTACGGCAAGGAGGTCTTTGCCTTTCCAGGCCGCATGACAGACACCCAGTCGGACGGTTGCAACAGGATAATAGCCAACAACACGGCCGGACTGCTTACCGGTGCCGAAGACTTCGTCAGAGCCATGGGATGGCAGGACGACAAGGCCAGGAAGAAACAACTGGCCGACGGCATACAGCAGGACCTGTTTCCCGAACTCTCCGACGAAGAGCAACTCGTTGTCAATGCCCTGCGCAACAAGGACCGCCTGCAACTGAACATCCTCTCCGTCAGCACGGGAATACCGGCAGGCAAACTGAGCGGCCTGCTCTTCACCATGGAGATGAAGGGGATAGTGAGAATGATTCCTGGCGGTATGTACCGTCTTAACTGAATACTAACGACACAAACATACAATACAATATGAGCAAACAAAAGCGCTTCTTCCTGAGCGAAGAGGAGATACCCACACAGTGGTACAACATCCAGGCGGACATGCCCAACAAGCCCATGCCCATGCTGGACCCCAAGACCAAGAAACCTATGACACCCGAAGATATGTTCCCTCTCTTCTCCATGGAAGCAAGCCGCCAGGAGATGGACCAGGAGCATGCTTGGATAGACATACCCGAGGCCGTGCGCGAGCAGTACAAGTATTACCGCAGCACCCCCCTGGTACGTGCCTATGGTCTGGAAAAGGCCCTTGGCACACCTGCACACATCTACTTCAAGAATGAAAGTGTCAATCCCCTAGGCTCGCACAAGATTAATTCAGCCTTGCCACAATGCTACTACGCCAAGCAAGAGGGGACAGAAAACGTCACCACAGAGACAGGAGCAGGCCAATGGGGCATGGCGCTCAGCTACGCCTCCAAGCTTTACGGCCTTGAAGCCGCTGTATACCAAGTAAAAATCACCATGCAGCAAAAGCCCTACCGCTCTACAGTCATGCGCACATTCGGAGCTGCCGTCACAGCTTCTCCGTCAATGTCCACTCGTGCAGGCAAGGACATCATCACGCGTGACCCACGGCATCCCGGCTCGCTTGGCACAGCCATCTCCGAGGCTGTCGAACTGGCACAGACCACGCCCAACACGAAATACACGCTCGGCTCAGTCCTCAATCACGTAGCCCTGCATCAGAGCATCATCGGACTAGAAGCAGAAAAGCAGATGGAAAAAGCAGGCGAATACCCCGACACTGTAATCGCATGCTTCGGAGGCGGCTCCAACTTCGGCGGTTTGGCATTCCCCTTCATGCGCCACAACATCCTTGACGGCAAGCAGACAAGATTTATCGCAGCCGAGCCGGCTTCGTGCCCTAAGCTCACACAGGGCACATTCCGCTACGACTTCGGCGATGTCGCCGGCCACACTCCACTGCTGCCTATGTTCTCCCTCGGACACGACTTCATGCCGGCCAACATTCACGCAGGTGGTCTGCGCTACCACGGCGCCGGCGTAATAGCCAGCCAGCTGCTCAAAGACGGCTTGATGGAAGCAGTAGACATCCGACAGCTTGAGTCATTTGAGGCGGGCGTGCTCTTTGCCAAGGCAGAAGGCATCGTGCCTGCGCCGGAGTCATGCCACGCGATCGCCGCAACAATCAGAGAGGCCAGGAAATGCAAAGAGACCGGTGAGGAGAAGGTTATACTCTTTAACCTTTCCGGACACGGTCTCATAGATATGACAGCCTACGACAACTTCCTCGCAGGCAACCTTCGCGACTAGTTTAGACTTCAAAGAAGCTCTCAGGCAGAGGGCGACAGTTATAGCGGGAGGCCATGGATTCGCCATAGGCTCCTGCGCTTCTAATCGCCACAAAATCACCACGATGGCACTTGTCAATTAAAGTGCTTTTCAGGAAGACGTCACTGCTCTCGCAGACAGGACCCACCACATCATAAAGCTCCTCAGCCTCTGCTGAAGAGAGGTTTTCCACACGGTGGTAGGCTTTGTACATCGCAGGACGCACAAGCTCGGTCATACTGGCATCGATGATTGCAAACTTCTTGGTCGTACCTTCCTTGACATAGAGCACGCGCGAGATGAGGCTGCCACAAGGAGCCACGATACTACGCCCCAGCTCAAAATGCACCGCTGTCCCCTTAGGGAGATCAAGAGTGCGCTTGAAGGTCGCAAAATAGGCCTTGAAATCAGCAATATCGAGGTGATTTGGATGCTCATAATTGATGCCCAGGCCTCCACCGACATTGATGTCACCCAAAGGAAGCCTTGCACGATGAAGATTTCCTGCAAGCTGGTTGATGCGGTTGCAAAGAGCCACAAAATCCATCATATCAAGAATCTGCGAACCGATGTGGAAATGCAGACCTTTATATGCCACGTTTTCCATGCTCATCGCCAGCCTGAGTATATCCTCCAGCTGCTCATAGTTGATACCAAACTTATTCTCTGCCAGTCCGGTGGTGATATTTGCATGAGTATGAGCGCCAATATCAGGATTGACCCTGAGGCTCACAGGAGCCACCTTCCCCATGGAAGCAGCAATCTCATTGATTACTTCCAGCTCGGCGGCAGACTCCACATTGAAACGCGAAATCCCTGCATTGAGAGCAAAACGGATCTCTTCGTCACTCTTGCCCACTCCTGCATAGACAACAGACTCCGGTGCAAACCCGGCATCCAGAGCAGCCTTCACCTCACCGCCGCTCACACAGTCTGCACCCAGTCCGCGAGCCGCAATCTCCCTAAGGATCACTGGATTATAGTTGGCTTTGATTGCATAGTGGACTTTGTATAGTTCCTCCCCTGCCACCGCTTCATCAATTGCATCAAGTGTGCGACGAAGCAGCGGGAGATCATAATAGTAGAAAGGAGTGCGAAGCCCCTGGAACTTTTCTATCGGGAAACTACCTTTCAGCATTATTCAAAAAGACATTTACTAAGACTTCTGAGAGCGGCCACCTTATCCTCTGCCCTCACAAGGAATGAAATATTGTAGTTGCTTCCTCCGTAGGAAACCATACGCACCGGGATATCCTTCATCGCCTCCATTGCCCTGCTCTCAAATCCGACATTCTCCCAATCCATATCGCCGACCACGCAGACGATGCACATATCAAGGTCCACAGAGACAGTGCCATACTTCTTCAGATCACGTACTATCTCATTGAGATGCAATGTATTGTCTATAGACATCGAAACTCCGACTTCAGATGTACAGATCATATCGATAGAGGTCTGATAGCTCTCAAAGATTTCAAACACCTTGCGCAAGAAACCGTGTGCAAGGAGCATGCGTGAGCTCTTGATGCGGATTGCAGTGATATTGTCCTTGGCGGCGACAGCCTTGATGCCTCCGTGGGCAAGAGTATTGCTGATGACAGTGCCGGGAGCAGACGGATCGTTGGTATTGAGCAGCAGCACAGGAATATTGGCAAATTTTGCCGGCTGCACGCAGGTCGGATGCAGGATCTTGGCGCCGAAGTAGCCAAGCTCAGCCGCCTCATCAAAATGCAGCTGTCTCACAGCAGTTGTGCCTTCCACAATGCGCGGATCGTTGTTGTGCATGCCATCGATATCGGTCCAGATCTGAATCTGCTCTGCACCCAGCGCAGCACCGATCAGGGACGCAGTGTAATCCGAGCCACCGCGCTGCAGGTTATCGACCTCATCGTGATGATTGAGGCAGATAAAGCCCTGGGTGAGATAGAGGTCAGCGCCAGGATTCTGCTCAAGGAGAGCAGTCAGCCTCTGGCGAATATAATCGCTGTTTGGCTCGCCCTGAATATCAATCTTCATAAACTCAAGAGCCGGCAGAAGACACACATTAACCCCCTGCTCCTCAAGATAGTAGGCCATCAAGTGAGTAGAGATGAGCTCGCCCTGGGCCACAATGATCTTTTCCTCCACTGAAGTAAAAAGCTGCTTGGTCAAGGTCTTGAGATAGTCAAAAACCGAAGTCACATAGGCACTTGCCTTGCCGGCAGCAGCCTCAGTACTGTAAAGCTCTCGGATCACCTTGGCATACTTGGCCTCAAGGGATGAGATTGCGTCCTTGGCACCTTCCTTATTCTTGTTATAGAGATAGTCCGAGATCTCCACAAGGCTGTTGGTTGTGCCTGACATTGCCGAGAGGACTACAAAATTGCCTTTGCTCCTGGTGATGAGCTCGGCGACATTTTTGATGCGTTGTGCGGTTCCTACTGAGGTTCCGCCAAATTTCATTACTATCATATAATCATTTATTTTCTATTCATACTCGACTCAAGGATAGGCTTGAGGATCTTGACCAGGCTGTCGTTTTCTACAAGGAAACCATCATGACCAAAGACTGACGAAAGCTCATGGTAGTCCGCATTGCCGATCGCGGCAGCCGTCTTGCGCCCGTGTGCCGGAGGGAAAAGCACATCCGAGTCGATGCCTATCACATGACAACGGCTTTTCATCGTGGCGAGGGCCGCTTCAACACCGCCTCTACCCCTACCAATATTCTGACTATCAAGAGAATATGTGAGATACCAGTAGGAATATGCGTCAAAACGATCTACCAGCTTCTTGCCTTGATAGCGCTGATATGAGCAAGCCCTGTCGGCAAACATAGTATCGTCTTCCTTCTCATTCTGGGTCAGATTGTAACCCTCAAAGGTGCGATATGATATCAAGGCTATCGAGCGGGCACAAGCAAGTCCCGCCTTTCCTCCCTCAAGGCTCTCTGCAGCCATAAAGCTCGGATCGGCAAGAAGAGCCATGCGTTGCGACTCATTAAACGCAGTCAGATATGGAGTAACCCTGTCTGAAGTGGCAAGGAATACCACTTCCTTGATCACATCCCTCTCCATCACCGCCCACTCCAGAGCCTGGAAGCCGCCAATCGACGGCCCAAGCATCAGATCTATCGTTTCTATACCTAAGTGCTTGCGCACAAGAATATTAGCATTGACGATATCCCTGACCGTAGTGCGAGGAAAACTCAAAAGATATGGCTTCCCTGTTTCAGGATTGATGCTCGCAGGGCCACTTGAGCCATAGGGCGAGCATAGGATATTGACGCAGACTATATAGTACTCATCAGGAT
Organism: uncultured Bacteroidales bacterium; assembly: GCA_937898205.1. GTDB lineage: Bacteria > Bacteroidota > Bacteroidia > Bacteroidales > UBA932 > Cryptobacteroides. The sequence continues at coordinate 652 of CALEJC010000024.1, read as the reverse complement.
CAAAGAGACAGCCTTTGCCGACCATCTGTCCCCACCAGTCCTCAGGGTTGGAATTACCGGTGAGCGCATGGCAGATCCACACGACCTTCTCTCCCGGAGTATAATCCCTGTCCGAGGTGTGATATACCAGATCCAGAGACTCAAGGCTCTCCCCTGACTCAAAAACAAACCTGCTGTCTATATGTAACTTATTATATCTCATCTTATCGGGTGATCTTTTGCAAACTCCGCCATCCTCTCATCCAGCACGGGATAAAGCTCTTCGGTCATCCTGCTGGTGCACGCCCTCACGCCTTCCTGCTCACTGCCGGTGGTTGCAAGATTGATGCAGCTCACTCCGTAGTGCATGAGTTCAAGAAGCAGCTGAGAGCCGCTCATGCCTGGATATCCGAGTGTAAAGAAGAAGCCGTCGCCCACCGGTCCGCAGACGTCCTTGTCATAGACAATATAAAAGCCGTGGCGGGTAAATATCTCCTTCATCTTCTCTGCTCTGCGGGCATATTCGCGCGTATCCTCCACAAAGTTGATCTGCCCTTCGCAGCTTAGGCGAAGCATCGCGGCATAGGCAGCCTGAGTGCTGGCAGTGCAGCCGCTGGTGATCATGTAGAGTATTGATGCCGTGAGCGTTACGCCAAACACTCCGCTGTCGGCA
>CALEJC010000023.1 GCA_937898205.1 uncultured Bacteroidales bacterium | reverse complement strand
GATGGAGATTGTCCAGAAATCCGGCGCAAGAGGATCTGCATCAAAAGAAAGAATCCTCACTGCGATAGAACCGATCTGATAATGACCGGCTGCAAGGTACTCTCCTTCACTGCTATAAACAGCCACAATATCACCTTCTGCCGGCGAGCCTTGCACTTGTGCAATGGCTCCGCTGAAAACCCAAGGGTGGAATCTCTTGAGAGACTCACTGCGTCCCTTCTTGAGTATAACTTTAATCATTTTGCACAGGTTTTGGGTTTAAGTCCTCTTCTGAGAGCGGATGTTTAGGACTATCCATGAGTCTCAGGTACATCTCCCGGCAGACCCACGCGTCGGTAGCAGCATAAAGCTGCTGACCTTCCGAGAGTGTGTCCGCCTCCCAATTGGAGAGCTGCTGGCTCTTGGACACGCGGCCTTCAAGAATAATCGCCGCCATCTTCTTGACACTCTTGTCACGGATCCCCCAGAGATAGCCGATCTTCTGAAGGTCCACAAAGCCTCCTGCTTCAAACGAGCGGTAACTTTTCAATCCCCTGACATCGTCAGCGACTGCTGCACCCACTTTTACGATCTTTTCTGAGGCAAGGATATGACACAGAGCCGTCCTCATCCCGATAATCGAAATACGGAACAGGAAAGCCTTGTCTGGGCCTGACAACTGAAGCAAAGCTACCTTCCTATGAGGAGCGCCAGGCGTAAATACAGGCCTGGTCTCAGTATCAAAGCCGATAACTTTCTGACGCGACAGGTAGGCTATGGCTCTGTAATATCTGAAATCCACCTTGTCTATCACCTCAATATATCCGGGGAACGACAGACGAGGCAATTTATCAATCTCTTCTGGTAATATGCTAATTTTGTACATATAGCTCCGGTATCAGGACAATAGCACTGTCCAGGACATTACTAGTGTTATGAACCCTGTACATCTTTGCCTGAGGTAGTGAAATATTATGTGTAAAGAGGTTTTTTGAGCGCAGCAGGTCGTAGCAATATGAAGCACACTCCTCCACCACATCTATCATCTTGACATCATCCGCAAATGACTGTCCATAGGTGATATAGCTCGCATTCATAACTGACACCACATCGGCCAGCCTGACTTTAACCTCTGAAATATCTATATCATAATCATCCACCAGGATGACATCGATCTTTTCTTCTCCATAGGAGGCCTTAAACGCAGTCACAAGCCTCTCAAACAGATCTTCCTGATCATCTGTAGGAAAAACGATAAAACTTCCAAGCTGGCGACCAAGACTCTCCGCCTTAGCCTTCAACAGATCCATATATATGGTTGCAGAAGCAATATCCGGATCGTAAAGTATCGCTACATTCAGCTTTTCCTTTTTTTCAGTAAAAGCCTTATCCAGCATCACATCAAGCGGGTAAACAACCGGTACCTCACAAGATGTCGCACGGAAAAGGGTATCTACATCAAACGATGAATAGTGATAGAAATGAGGGTCAGTCACAACAATCATCTTGGAAGATGCCTTGTTTCCCTTCCCTTCAAGATCATAGATACTCAGGTTAGAAAGTGTATCCAGAGCAGCGACTACTCTCATCACTGCATGACGACGCACTGCCGGCAATTGATTTCTATCAACAAGAGATTTAAAACCCTCCTCCTGAGTAATCAAGGAGAAGACTTCTCCTGCAAAATCAGGGAGAGCGTCAGGATTAAGACTACCGTCGATATTGTCTCTTCTATCATATTTCTCAAGAGACTCAAACAACCTCACGGTATTTTTGTCTGTACCGACAATTGCAATTTCATCCTTATATGAAGGGATATCGTCAGAAGTGAGGACCTCCAACTTTGAAGCGTCCTTCCCGGAAAGTATATCTCTGACATAAGGTATAGTCTGTCGTCCTCCTTGGTTTCTGCCAACACAGGAAGCAAGAAGCAACATAGCGGATAGAGCAACTGTCAGTCTTAGGATTCTCATATATTGAAAATTGCGTAAATGACGTTTTTCACCAGATAGCAAGTAAAGGTGAGTAACAATACCAGCGACCAATTGAGATCACAAAACAGAGCAATCACTGCAATCGCAATCACAAAAAGACACATGGTCAGACGTTTGTTCTTCAGCACCTGAGAGTCATCCTTGTGGAACTTAAATGAAAACATAGGGATCTCACACACAAGGAAATAGCACATCAGGATCGAGAGCACAGGGATAAATACCGGACCAGCCACCCACACTGCGATAAAGCCTGAAGTATCCACACATGCATAGTATGACAATGAGCCGCATATCACAGCACAAGCCGGAGTGGGAAGTCCCAGGAAACTATCCTTCTGACGAGGATCGATATTAAACTTTGCAAGTCTGAGCGCACTGAAGAGCGCAATCAGAAGAGGGACATAGCAAAGTATGTTTTCCTGAAAAGTAAAAGTCACCATCAGCGAATACAGCATCACTGAAGGCAACACGCCGAAGCTCACAAGATCGCAAAGCGAATCCAACTGCTTACCCATCTCCGAATATGCTCCCAATGTGCGTGCGGCAAATCCATCAAGGAAATCGCAGGTCATGGCCAGCAGCATCAGATAGAATGCGTAGTCAAAACGAGCTTTAAAAGCGAATATCACCCCGACTATTCCACAGATAAGATTCATCGAGGTGATAATATTTGGTATAAATCTCTTAATCGACATTATTTAATACCGTATTGCTTCTGGTATTTCTTAGGAACTGCTGATTTGTGGATCATGATGTTCATAGTCTGATTTCTCACAAAGGCCTCAGTTACATACCAGATGCCCTTGTACTTACCAGTCTCGCCCCAAGAGTTCTTTACCATATAGTATTTTGTACCGTTCTGGTCTTTTGCAATACCAAAGATATGCATACCGTGGTCATCAGTAGTGGTCTTGTTGTCATAACCTGCCTGACGCAACTCCTGAGTGATCTTAAGCTCCTTGCCGGGGGCGTTCTGGTTGTTCAGGATAGCGTTCTGCTGCTCCGCAGATACACCGATCCAACGAGCCTCATCCGAGCCAGCCTCCTTGCGGTTGCCCTCAACGTCGGGAACGATACCCAAACCCTGACGGTTGAAACCAGCCTCGCTAACGTCCGATGCCCAAGCTACGGTGTAGCCGTTCTCGATAGCGTAGTCGAAGATCTGCATCATCTCATCCAAAGGAAGGTTGTACGAGAGATCCCAGCGCCAGTTGTCGGGAACCTCGATAGCGAACTGTGAGTAGAAGGGGTGGTGAGTGAACGAGGTGATTGAAACGTAATCGTCAGCGTTGAGCTTCAGATAATCCTTCGCAAATGACTGGGGAGTGTACTGCTTGCCAGCGTAGGTGAAGGTCTCGGGAATCTCGCCCAGATATGCCTCCAGAATACCCTCCAGACCCTTGTGCCAAGCCGTTGAAAGGGTGCGGTTGGGCTTGGTCTTGATAGCGTTCAAATATGCCTTCATCGCTGCCTCCATCTCGCCGTGCTTATTCAAAGGCTCGCCATAGTTCAAACCCTCCAACTCAGCCTGGGGCAACATACCGTAGTGCTTCAAGGTGTAGATTACATCACCGAATGAGCTACCCTGTGCGAAGTTAAGGAAGCCGTCCAAACGGATGAACTTGTCAGCCTTGTCTGAGTAGCCGTGCCATACGGGAAACATCTCAGCCAAATCGATATCCTTGGGAGCACCCTTCTTGATAGCCTCACTCTCGAGGAAAGAGATTGAAGAGTAAGACCAACAGGTACCTGAGCTTGCCTGATTCTTAATTGAGGTGATGGGGTTCTCCTTCACTACCGTGAACTTGTAACCATCCTCTGCGGGCTGTGCCGATGCAGAGAAAGCAGTGGTTGCTACGAGCAACGCTGCCAAAAGAGTTTTTTTCATCATAATTGTTTGTTATTTGGTTAGTTAATTACTCTACCTAAGTCCCACACCGCAGGGGTGTGCATATTTCGACTAATTTAGCATACAAATATAAATATTTCTTTTTCAAAAAGCGAATTTTTCGCCAGATTTCTATCTGTGCCTGCTACTTGCGACAAATATCACGCATAGTGCTCGGATGAAATTTAGCACAATATATGGTAGAAAATAGGACGATTTTTGTATATTTGTGTAAATTTGGTTGATTATGACAAAACAGATATACCTTGCTGGCGGTTGCTTTTGGGGCACGCAGCACTTTCTAAAGCAGATACGAGGCATACTCTCTACGGCGGCGGG
>CALEJC010000022.1 GCA_937898205.1 uncultured Bacteroidales bacterium | reverse complement strand
TGCGAGCTGAGTTCCAGACAAGCTTTCAGCACCTCAAAGGAGGTTGTGCGGGAGAACTTCGACAGTCTGAGATATCCTACCTTATCGCTGACCATAAAGGCTGCATCCACAGAGTGAGTAGGGATCTTGCCACGTGTGATTTCAAACGGGATGATCTCCTTATCTCTTTTGATCGTGAGATGTACCTTTGTGCCGGCCTTTCCCTTGATGCGGCGGACTATGCTGTCCTGAGGGAAGTTTACTCCGGCGATGACCGTGCTGTCGACTTTCAGGATGCGGTCTCCTGATTGCAGGCCGCTGCGTTCTGAAGGACCGCCTGCGATAACCTCAATGATGATAGCTGTGTCGTTGGGGACATTGAACTGCACACCGATGCCGTCAAAATTGCCGGCAAGGTTGGCCACTGCTTCCTCTCTGGATACAGGAGGAAGATATTGCGAGTGTGGATCAAGCTCTGCCAGGGCAGCGTTGGCGATAGCCTCCGTAACGGCCTTTGTATCAATCGTATCCACATAGTTCTCCTGAATGCACTTCAAGATGAGGTTGACTTTGCGCCAATCTCTGTTTTCAACTTTCATCATTCCGCGCTTGCTGTCCAGGTGCTGTATCGAGAGAGTGGCAAGAATGCCTATGATAACACCTAGGATAGCTGCGGCAATAGGGTATCGTTTCATCTGATTTAGTCAACTTTTTCTACCAGGACGCCTGCCTTGCGCAGAAGGTCGATGCCGTCGGTAAGTCTGTATTCGTCTTTGTAGACGACTCTTTTAATGCCTGCCTGGATGATCATCTTGGCACACTCGATGCATGGAGATGCGGTGACATAAAGAGTTGCATCTTTTGAGCTGTTGCCCGATTGGGCAACCTTTGAGATCGCATTGGCCTCTGCATGAAGCACATAAGGCTTTGTGATGCCGTTTTCATCTTCGCAGATGTTTTCAAATCCTGATGGAGTGCCGTTGTATCCGTCAGAGATGATCATTCTGTCTTTTACTATGAGCGCTCCCACCTGTCTGCGTTTGCAGTATGAGTTCTTGGCCCATATCTCAGCCATTGCTATGTATTTGTCGTCAAACTTTGTCATATTAATCTCTTTGATATAGGAATCGTTTGATGTTGCGCTTAGGAGTGCGCTCAAAATCTTCCGGCATAAATTCGATCTTGCGGATTTGAGCATATGTAGGCAAGAGTCTGTTGATGATAGGCAGACTCTCTGTGAGTCTGCGGTCTACATCTTTTCTCTTCAGTCCGTCGAGCTGGCCGAGGTGGTAGTCAGGGAAGATGAGTGCTGTGAGCTTGCCTTCGTCTTCAATGACCAGAGAGTCAACCACATAACTGAAATTGTTGATGACGGCTTCAATCTCTTCAGGGTAGATGTTCTGGCCTGATGGACCGAGGATCATGCACTTGCTTCGGCCTCTGAGGTAGAGGAAACCATCTTCATCCACCACGCCCATATCTCCTGTCTTGAACCAGCCGTCGTCGGTAAATGTGCTCTTGGTGGCTTCTTCGTTTTTATAATAACCGAGGAAGACATTTGCGCCCTTGACGAGCACCTCTCCCGGGATGTTTTCTGGGTCTTCGGAGTCAATGCGGATCTCCATATTTGGAGCAACCTTGCCACATGAGTAGATCTTATTTTCATCCCAGTGAGCATAGGTGATGATTGGTGCACATTCTGTCATGCCATAGCCCACAGTATATGGGAATCCGATCTTTTTGAAGAAAGCTTCCACCTCAGGATTGAAGGCTGCACCACCCAGGATGATCTCCTCAAACTTTCCGCCAAAGGAGCTGACAAGCTCTTGTCTGACCTTTTTGTTGAGGATGTGGTTCATGCCGGGCATCTTGAAGAAGACCTTGTGCTTGTCCAGAATAGGCTTGAGCTTGGATTTGTATACTTTCTCAATGATGAGCGGTACTGCCACAATCACATCAGGATGTATATCTGCAAATGCCTGCAAGATCACCTTAGGACTTGGTGTGCGGGTAAGGAAGTGCACGTGGGTGCCCACCGTCATCTCGTAGAGGAACTCAAACATCAGTCCATACATGTGTGCAGATGGAAGCATTGAGACGATGTTGCTCTGGTTGTTGAGGTGTGGCTCTGCGATGCCGGCAAGCTCCAGATTGGATGCGAGTGCGCGATAAGGGACCATTACGCCCTTTGAGAAACCTGATGTGCCTGATGTGTAGTTGATGAGTGCAAGCTCTTCAGGGGAGTCCTCATAGTAATTGATATCATCCGGGGTAAATCCGTTAGGAAAAAGCTTCTCAAATGATTTTTGAAGGTTGTCTCTGATATCTTGTGATGACTGCTCTTGAGCATATAGAAACTTAAGAGTATTCATCTGCACGATTACCTGCAGATTAGGCATGTCAGACTCGTAAAGGTTTTCCCAGAGAACTTCATCTATAAAGAGGACTTTGGACTCGGAATGATTGACAAGATGCTGAATGCTGTCCGGCTTGAACTCGTGAAGGATAGGGACAGGCACTGCGCCATAGGTGATTGAGGCCAGGAAACACACGCCCCAGTTGGCCTGATTGCGGGAGCACAATGCGACCTTATCTCCCTTCTGCAGTCCGCATTGCTCAAATGCAATGTGGAGGTACTTGATTCTTTGTGCTACGTCTTTGTACTTGAGTGTGAGTCCTTTATAGTTGGAAAGTGCGGGTCTGTCCCAATTGTCTTTGAAACTCTGCTCAAGGACCTTGTTTACTGATTTATATTCCATAATGAAATTTCATTTTTATCCCAACAAAGCATGTTTGCTTGATTGAGCACTGTTAAATGGCACTTTATGTCGTGCAATTCAGGGTTTGTTATTCTATCCGGATAGTTGATAAAACTCTCCAGAGCATCTTTGCTGCCAAATAAGTGCCAAGATGAATATATGGCATGGCAACTTTCATCCTTTATTCTAAATGCATCACCATATAGGAGAGAGATAAATCCGGAATATGGATTGTCTTCTATCGAGCTATCGCTGACTTTCTTGCCGGAACGTGCAAGCAAAATCTCCTGATCCTCCCATCTTGCGATTGCAATCTCTTGTATATCAAGCTCTTTCTCCCAATTAAGAGGGCTCTTTCCTGTCTGCTTGCGGAGGGCTTCGATATCTTTCTTGTAGGCGGTGAGCTTTACGGAAGCATCCAGAAGCGCTTCGCGTGAGCTGCGATATTCTTCAAGTTTTATCGGGATGCTGATGGCAAAATGGGTGGTGTCAGGGAGCATCTCATAAACCTTGCTTGTGCCCACAGGAAGCGACTCTGTCATCGCGGCAAAAGACGTGCTTGGGTGGGCGTAATATGGCTTAACCACGATCCTGTGGGAAACTTGGTCCACCATGACCCAGTCTGCGGAAGCATCTACAAATCTGCTGATCTGGTCGCGGCTAAACCCGGCAACTCCTTCTCTTGGCAGGATGCGTTGAGCGATCTTGCCTGAAAAAAGCATGAAGTTCTTGCCGTCTTTCAGCATCGCCGCTGCATCCGGGAAGTTCTGTGCGTCAAGAATCGACCTCCCTTCGGAAATGTGCCTCAGGCTGGATGCCAGCAGAGCCTCTGACTTGCTCAAAAGAAGTATCGCTTCGCCTGACTTGCTCTGCGCCTTGGGGATGTAGTGCCAATGCAACTTGAGCTGCTCGGCCTGCGGGATGATCTCATTGCTGACAAATGTGGAATCCTCGCTGTTTCTGCCGGCTGAGACGGCCAGCAGCGGGGTCAATGTGCCGGTGTAGCACCATGCAAGCGCACATGTCTTGCTCTCAAGTTTGCCCAATCCGATGCGGCGCATGGCGTTGAGGCTGTCGAGGATCTCCAGGGCTTTTCCTGTCTTCTCGCAATGGATCACGGCCAGCGCGTCTGACGGCACAGTAAACAGCATTTTTGCATCAGCTGCAACATCTGCCTGAGTATCAGAAGTTCTGCCCCCTGCACATGATGCAAGAAGCAGAACTGATATAATGCAATTGATAAAGCCAAACTTCGTCATATTAGACAAAGTTAGCATTATTTATTCTTTAAACAAACCCTTGCGGCTGAGAATATGGTCGAGGTTGGCAAGGCCGTATAGTACTACAGCATTGCACAATGAGGCGTGTTCCTGATAGTCTGGAAATACCATGTTGTAGGTGTCTCGCTCAGTGTGCCAGATCTCGCCGTAGTCAAAGTTATAACCCTTGGCGTCAGTGAGTCCAAAACTGATGGTCGGTACGCCGTTCATCTGGAAATATGCGTGGTCAGAACCACCTGCGTTGGTAGGGATCGGGCCGGGCTCTCCCTGACGCATATTGACCTTGAACGGAAACTCAGGGTTGGCGTTTTCGAGCGGTTTGCAGACCTTGATAAAGTCCTCATACATTGCTTCAGGCACAGTAATGCTGGTTGGCACAAGCGGGCCTCCGTCACGGTTGAAATAGTTGGAGATCTTCTCAAGAGGAACTGTCTTGCTCTCAACAAAATACTTGCTTCCCCAGAGACCAAATTCCTCTGCTGCCCAGAGGCAGAAAAGTATGGTCCTCTTAGGCTTTCCGCCGGCTTCTGCGATGAGGCGTGCCGCTTCAAGCACTGCAGTCGCTCCGTTGCCGCAGTCCACGCCTCCAGTTGCGACGTCGTAGGCGTCAAGGTGGCCTCCGGTGAGGACATATTCGTCAGGATATTTGCTTCCTTTCATCACGCCGATCACATTGTGATATTTCACAGGGCCCATCTTGAAGTGGTTTCTAATGTCAAACTCAAGCTGGAAGTATTCTCTCCTGTCAACCATGGCCTTGATCACATCATACTGCTGCTTGTCGAGCTTGATGTCTGGGATGGTAGGAAGACTGTCAAAAGACATCTTCATGAGGTTGTTTCTGTCATAAAGAGCGCGGATCGGAACTGCCGAAGACTGGATGATGCCGAGGATGCCGGCTTCGACCATCTCTCTGTAGAAAAGAGCGGGCTCGGACTTATATGGGATCATCTCCTTAGGCTCAACTCCCTCCTGAGGGTTGTTTCTAAGATTGCGGTTAAAGGCTGCGATCTCTCTGTTCTGCTTTGTGATCTCTTCGTTTTCTGCGATGATCTTTGCTCTCTTGGCGTCGCCTTCTGCGCTCCAATCGACAGGGAAGCCGTTGTTGGTGCCGCCGATGAGGACCCAAGCGCCCTTGAGCGTGCCTTTCATCCTTTCAAATTCGGCACGGGTAGTCGGCTCATTGACCACATGGCCGCGCTGCACTCCCTTTGTGCCTGAAGTGTATGAAGGAGTGGCAAAATGGAGAGACATACCGTCGCCGCCTATCATTCGTCCAAACCAAGGTCCTCGGTTAAATCCCACCGGGAGCTCTCCGACTTCCTGCTTCCACACTTCCAGGCCCCAGCTCTTGAACATATATTCACACCAATCCACTGCATTGTCATAGGCATCTGAGCCGATGAGTCGTCCTCCGATGCGGTTTGACAAGACGTTCAGGTGTTCCATCGTCTGGTTGTCTGTGGTGCCGATCTCGATGATTTTGTCGATAACCTTGTCGTTTCTTCCTTGTGCTGATGCACTTACGGTTGCTGCGAAGAGTGTAATGCACGCAGCAAATACAAAAATTCTGAATTTTGCTTTCATCTTTTTGAGGATTTTTGGTAATAACAATCTAACCGACTACAAAATTAGTCATAATATGATATAAGTTTCCTGCTTTGATGTGCTGATTTTAGCATAAAAAACAGTAAATTTGCAAGATTTACAAACAGAGAAAATTCCTTATATATGCGGGATATTAGAAATATAGCAATTATTGCCCACGTAGACCACGGCAAAACCACTCTTGTGGACAAGATGATTCATCAGGCCAACCTCGTCCGTCAAAGTGAGAGCAACGGTCAGTTGATCCTTGACAACAATGATCTCGAGAGGGAGAGAGGTATCACTATTCTCGCCAAGAATGTATCCGTGATCTACAAAGGAGTAAAGATCAATATCATTGATACTCCGGGCCATAGCGACTTCGGTGGAGAGGTTGAGCGCGTGCTCAATATGGCCGATGGCGTGTTGCTTCTTGTGGATGCGTTTGAAGGCTGCATGCCTCAGACAAGATTTGTGCTTCAGAAGGCCCTTCAGATGGGCAAGAAGCCTATCGTCGTAGTAAACAAAGTGGACAAGCCGAACTGTCGTCCTGACGAAGTGCAGGAGGAAGTATTTGACTTGATGTGCAACCTTGATGCTTCTCACG
>CALEJC010000021.1 GCA_937898205.1 uncultured Bacteroidales bacterium | reverse complement strand
ATTTCTGCATCTGACTCGCCATCACACCACCTCCGTGCACAAGGATCTTCATCCCTGGTACAGCGGAGAAATCTTTTGCAAACTGCTTGAGCAGCAGGGTGATAATGGTCATCAAGATGATTGCGACAAGCGAGCCGGGGATCTTCTTGCTGATCTTTGGAGTCAGTGCGATAACGCCGATGCTGAGCATGCCCACAAGCGCGCTCCACCAGTCTATATTGCCGATGTTTCGGCCGTAGGCAATCCACTTCTCGATGAAGTCACTAGGGTTTGCATCCATGGTCATGCCCAGCAGGTCTTTGATCTGTGTGCTGAAGATGGTGACAGCGATACCGCTGGTGAAGCCCACGATGATAGGATATGGAATATATTTGATGATTGTGCCGAGTTTGAGCACGCCAAGCAGAATCATAAAGATTCCGGCGAGTAAAGTGGCAATCACCAATCCCTGCATGCCATAGTTCTGGACGATATCATAAACGATGATGATAAATGCGCCTGTCGGACCGCCGATCTGCACTCGGCTACCGCCAAATGCGGAGATGATAAATCCGGCAATAATGGCCGTGATGATACCTTTTTCTGGAGGTACTCCGGATGCGATGGCAAATGCGATCGCAAGAGGCAAAGCAACGATGCCTACGATGATACCCGCCATCAGGTCGGCGGTAAAAGTCTTTTTGTTGTAGGTTTTAAGCGTTGAAAATAGTTTCGGCTTGAAGGTAAACGCTTTCATAATAACAAATAATACACTGCTATAGTAAAAAAGAAAAAGTTCTCGTTATAGAGAACTTTTCTTCTTAGTAGCGGGAGGCGGACTCGAACCACCGACCTCCGGGTTATGAGCCCGACGAGCTACCAACTGCTCTATCCCGCGATGTTTGGACTGCAAAGATAGAGAAAATTTTTAATAATGCAAAAATTATTACAGCTTGATCTCGATGTTACTGTCGATTCTTGCAACTACAGTTGGCTCTGCAACCTCCTCAAGTGCCTTAATGATAGAGACTTCCTCCTCTGGCTCCTGGCCCAAGAGGCTCATGAGTGCTTCAAGGGATGTCTGTGGCTTAGGATATGAAGTGATGTTCCAGTTTCTGAGCTCAGGATCACCTGCTATGGATGCTGTATAGAGAAGTGCATCCTCAAGAGTGCCGACCTCATCCACGAGGTCAATGCCGAGGGCATCAGATCCTGTCCATACTCGTCCCTGTCCGATTGCGTCCACTTCTGCCTCTGTAATGCCACGACCTTCTGATACGGTGGCGAGGAAGAGTTTGTAGATATTGTCGATAGAGCGATACATATAATTGTGCTCAGCTTCATTGAATGGACGCATGCCATTGAGCATGTCACTATGTCTGTGAGAGTTGACACTCTCGATATTGACGTGGGCAATATTCTTCAGGGTTCCTGAAACGTCTGGAATAAGACCAAATACACCGATCGATCCTGTGAGAGTGGTTTTGTTGGTGAAGATCTTGTCACAGTTATTTGAAATCCAGTAGCCGCCTGATGCTGCATAGCTGCCATAAGACGCCACGAGAGGTTTGACTTCTCCAAGGAGGTCAAGCTCATGCTTGATCTTCTCTGATGCGAGCACGCTTCCGCCAGGGGAGTTTACTCTGAGGACAACAGCCTTGACAGTGCTGTCTCTTCTTGCCTTCTCGATGAGCTTGGCAAAACGGTCGCCTCCGATCTGCTGAGCGTCTGAGCCGTCTACAATCTCACCGTCTGCATAGATGATCGCGATGGACTTCTTGGCGTTTGAGACAGGAGCCTTTGCTGCAGCATAGTCTGCAAACGAAATCATCTCAACATCCTTATAATCCTCTTTGACAGCAAGGACAGCAAGCTGGTTTTGAAGCTGCTCACGAGTGTAAAGTGAGTCTACCATGCCGCATCTGAGGAAATCCTCAGGGAGATTGAGCTCAATATTGTCAATATACTTGTCAAGAGTTTCTACGCTCATTCCGCGGCTCTCTGCGATCTCGCCACTCATGCTCTCCCACATTGAGTCTACAAGTCTCTGATACTGCTCACGGTTTTCTGCAGAAGAGCTTGAGCGTGTATACATCTCACCGGCTGACTTGTATTTGCCATAACGGACAAGCTGCATGTTGACGCCGAGGCGATTTAGAAGGTCGCCAAGAAAGATCATCTGGCTTGAAACGCCGGTTACCATAGCGCTTGCGCCCTGGTATGAAGTCATATAGATCTTGTCAGCCACGGAAGCAAGGTAGTAGCTGCCTGTGCTAGGGCTTTCGGTATAGGCGATGATTGGCTTGCCGCTGTTTTTGAAATTGCTCAGGGATGCTCTCAACTCTTCGAGAGTCGTGCTGCTTGCCATGCTGCCGTCGGCAAGAAGGTAAATATACTTGATTGCTGGGTCTGTGGCCGCAGTGTTGATGGCGTTAATCGCATTCCAGATGCCGATAGTTGCTGTAGATGAGCCTCCTGCAAGCATCTCCATCGGATCTGACTCCTTCTGCTGCTCGGTTATATTGATAGCGGACATGTCGATTTTGAGCACGCCTTCTGCAGGGATTGTCGGTGTGCCTTCGCCGGCTGAGGCGATGGCGCTGATGATTGCTCCAAAGAACATAAATGTCACAACAAAAACCAGAAGCACTCCACAAGCCGCTGCCAATGTAGATTTTAAAAACGATTTCATATCTGTTTGTTTTACTGTTAATCAATTGAATTGTTGTCACAAAATTACTAAATTTGCAAGATAATACAATATAAATGGCACAGAAACCTTCTATCCCAAAGGGCACGCGTGACTTCGGTCAGATTGAGATGGCCCAGAGAAATTACATATTTGATACCATACGCAGCGTCTTCCGCAGCTATGGCTATAGCCAGATTGAAACTCCCGCAATGGAAAACCTCTCGACTCTCCTTGGAAAGTATGGTGAAGAGGGAGACAAGCTCCTTTTCAGGATACTCAACTCAGGAGATGCTTTTGCCAAGGCAGACCCTAGCAAGCCTCTCACCCCTCAGGTGTGTGAGAAGGGTCTCAGATATGATCTCACAGTACCTTTTGCTCGTTTTGTGGTTCAGCATCAAAATGAGCTTTCGTTTCCATTCAAGAGATTCCAGATCCAGCCGGTCTGGAGAGCCGATCGCCCGCAGAAGGGTCGTTACAGAGAGTTTTACCAGTGCGATGTAGACGCAATCGGAAGCAGAAGCCAGCTTTGCGAGCTTGAGCTTGTGCAGATTGTTGATGCCGTCTTCAGGAAGCTCGATGTCAATGTCCTCATCAAGATCAACAACAGGAAGGTCCTCACAGGTCTTGCAGAAGTCTGTGGCTTCCCTGATAAGGTTGTGGATATCACTGTTGCGATTGATAAACTCGATAAGATCGGTCTTGACGCTGTCAAGGAAGAGATGCTCTCAAAGGGCCTCACAGAGCAGGCGGTTGCGGTTCTTGAGCCTGTGCTCCTGCTTAGTGGTACTACCGCCGAGAAGCTTGCCAAGATGCGCGAAATCATGAGCACATCTCCGACAGGACTTCTTGGTCTGGATGAGCTTGAGCAGCTGTTTGGCTATATCCAAGCCGCGCAGATCGGCACTGCTGTCGAGATCGACCTCTCGCTCGCTCGTGGTCTCAACTATTATACGGGAGCGATTTTTGAGGTTAAAGCTCTTGACTATCAGATCGGAAGCATCTGCGGTGGCGGTAGATATGACAACCTCACAGGCATCTTCGGTCTTCCTGATATGTCAGGCGTCGGTATCAGCTTTGGAGCCGACCGCATCTACGATGTGCTCAAGGGACTGGATAAGTTCCCTGCAGAGATCTGCAGCGCGACCACATTGCTTTTTGCAAATATGGGAGACAGCGAGCTTGGCTACATCCTTCCGATAGCTTCAAAACTCAGAGAGGCAGGCGTAGCAGTCGAGATCTATCCTGACTCGTCCAAGATCAAGAAGCAGTTTGACTATGCCCAGCGCAAGTCAATTCCATTCCTTTCCATCACCGGATCTTCAGAGGCTGAAGCAGGGGTGGTAAATGTCAAGAACTTAGCCACAGGCGAGCAGAAAAGCTTTGCCTGCAGCGACATTGAAGCAATTGTGGAGTTCTGCCGATAGTTATAGAAGCAGCATAACCGCAAACACATAAAGCAGGAATGCCTGCATTTTGAGAGAGGAGCTATTGTTCTCCGCAATCAAAGCCTCGGTGCTGTTGATCTGCGTGAGCTCAGTGAGCTTCTCTTTTGTCGGTGTGCGGTTGATGGACCACTTGGCTATGATCTGAGCATCAGAGATAAAGCTGATGCCTCCATTGGAACGATTGAGCGAAAGCAGATCTTTTCTGTCGGCAAAGTAGCTGTAGGAGAGAAGCTCGGGATCGCGCACAAGTGTCTCCAGCTCTTCAGGAGTGGCTGCGGCAAGCAGGATTGTGGAGTAGCCGCTCTCGTGTGCCATATTTAAAACGGAGGTAAGCTTTGCCCACTTGCTCTCACTCATCTTCTGCGGCGTGTGTACCGATGCCACCAGCACATTGCCGCTCAAGACAAGACTGTCCACGGACTCTCCGGCGACATTGCTGATGCTCAAGACAGGATAGAGCTCGTGAAGCTTTGTGAAGTCGTCAACTTCCTCAAAATCAATATTATCCTCGCAGTAAAGCTCTGTGCCGGTCTTCAGGCTGGTAAAGTCCATCAGAGGGATGGAAAACGAAGAATAAAGCAAGAAAAGACACGATGAAATGCTGGCGATGCTGAAGCTCAGATATTTGATCTTTCTGGTCGGCTCCTGCTCCCTGACGGGGATAAAGGCAAGTACCCAGAGAGCCATCAGAATGCAGTTTTTGATGAAACTTTGAGCATGTGTGAGCTTGATTGCCTCTCCGAAGCAGCCGCAATCCATCGGCGGATTGAATATCCAGAGGATGGCAGTCAGGAGAGTAAACAACCCCAGAAAACACAGGCTGACAAATGCCACGACCTTGCGCCATACGCCGGTGATCAGTGCAATTCCAAGTATGGTCTCGCAGAGGGCAAAAACCACTCCGAAGAAGCCGGACGCAAAGCCCATAAAACCCAAATGGAGGAAACTGAAGTATTCATCCATCACAAGTCCTGCTCCCACAGGATCCATCAGCTTTAGTGCCCCGGAAATAAAGAGCACAAAGCCGATAATTATTGCACTAAGCCTGCGTATAGTCTTCATATATGGCCTTTACCTTTTCAAAAATATCTTGAGCAGGGAGCATATTTCCCTCGCTGTCTGAGCAATCAACTACAATAAAGCTGCCATCTTTTTCAGCCTGCTCGCGATACATCTGCCTTACCCTCTTCTGGAAAGCGATGTCAGCCTCATGGATATCCTGAGAACCTTGAAGGTAGTCTCTCTCATCGCCCTTGCGTTCTGCGCTCAAGTTGCCTTCTACAAAGCTGATCGGCACGTCAAGGAAGATGTTGAGGTCTGGTCGTGGAAGCTGGAAATCTCCGTATTCGGTGTTGAATATCCATTCGCGTAGCGCGGATGCTTCCTCGTCTGAGGAGAGCTTGGCACACTGATAGGCGATGTTGGAGTAGACATAGCGGTCGAGGAGCACCGTGCCTCCTTGCTCAAGTACCTGCTTGATCTCCGGCGCTGCACCATGCCTGTCCTCCGCAAAAAGCAGAGCCACCAGTTGCGGATGCACTGCCTCATTGCTGCCAAAATCGCCTCTTAGAAACCTGGAGATCAGGTCGCCATAGACAGGCGCATCATAACGAGGAAAGTGGATATAATCAAGGCGGGAGCACACGCTCTCCAAATATTTTCTAAACATTTTGACCTGGGTGGATTTACCTGCACCGTCAAGGCCTTCAAGTACTATAAGCATAGTGACAAAGATAAGATATTTCAAGGCATTTTACTAATTTTGCTCATTCAACTTGCGATGATACAGATAATGGGAATAATCAACCTCACTCCCGACTCGTTCTGGGAGGAGAGCAGGGCAGATGCCGCCACTGCTCTGGCGAGGGTTGAATCAATGATTGCCGATGGAGCAGATATAATTGACCTTGGTGCCGTTTCTACCCGCCCGGGAGCGGCTGCTGTTGATGTTGAGAGCGAATGGTCGCGCCTGGAACCCGTGCTCAAGCGCCTGCCGCACTCTGTCAGGCTGTCGATAGACACGACCAGTGCCGTGATTGCCGCCCGTGCGCATTCGGTCCTTGGCAGAAGCTACATCGTCAATGATATCTCAGCAGGCGAAGACGATCCGCAGATGCTGGAAACCGTGGCGACTCTCGGATTGGGCTATGTCGCGATGCACAAGCGAGGCAATCCTCAGACTATGGATGGTATGACCTCATATTCGTCAGGGATTATCCCCGAGCTCATCGCCTACTTTGAGGAATTTGCCCTGAGGGCAGAGGCTGCCGAACTCAAGGACTGGGTGATTGACCCGGGGCTTGGATTTGCAAAGACAGAGCAGCAGTGTTGGGAGGTCCTTGAAAGGCTTCCTGAACTTGGATGTCTGGGCCGGCCTATCCTCATAGGAGCTGCAGATAAACGTTTTACCCACGGGGACAATGACCGTGCTCATAGTCTGGCGATCAGAGGTGGTGCTGAAATCCTCAGGGTGCATAACGTAAAAGAGACCAAGCTTCTGGCTCAGTCTCTTCTACAATAAGTAATATCTGATTATACTTGAGTGTCGTCAAAAAGTGAAGGCACTTTTTTAAAGGCATCTGCAGTATCCTCTACCTTGATTGTCGCAAACTTCTTGACAATCAGCACGAGCATCAACGCTGCGGCTGCTATGATGATCCAATAAGTAGGCCCCGGAATGATATCTCTAAATGTCTCAGCATCCTTGAACGCAGGCACATTTGACATGATGAGAGAAAAAGTGTTGTTGGCAAAATGCATCAGCATTGTGAGCTTGAGGGAGCCGGTCTTGTAGTAGACATAGCCAAACAGCAGACCCAGGGCAAATGCAGGGATTGCCTGCCAAGGGTTGCCGTGGATGACAGCAAAGAAGACTGCTGAGATTACGATTGCCCATACCGGCTTCATGCCGTTGCCGAGAAGTCCTCTCAATACCATACCGCGGCAAAGCCACTCCTCAAAGAACGGAGCAAAGATGCTGACACAGATGAAGTTGAGCAGGAAGTTGCCTTGCACCACGCTGTCGAGAGCAGCCTTGAGCACCTCAGGCATCTCCGGTAGCAAAGCCGATATCGGCTCGCAGCAGAATGCGGCGCAAAGTGTGGCCACAACTACCAAAACGGCGCTGAGAAGGCCGCCCACAGGGGCAAAATGATCGTTGTCGAGTTTGAGGCCTCCCTTGTTCATCATGTTTATTCTGCTTTTTGAGCTTGCATAAAGCATCGCAGGGATAAACATCACCACATAGGAAACCATTGTGCTGACTTCATTGGCACTTCCTCCGTCATACAACAGCGGAACCAGCATCGCAAAAACGCCGCCAATAACAACTCCGGCTACGAGGAAAAGCAGCAAGCCAAACATCCCTGATACTTTAGGGACGTAGTAGTTGAATCTTCCGTAGAAGCCGTAATTCCTAACTGCTCTTTTTGCCATAAACTATTTCTTATAGAGAGGTGAAGGGTAGATGCCGGCCTCTGCAAGCTCTGCAAACTTAGCCACAACGGCAGGACGGTCCTCTTTGTATGTTACACCAAACCAGTGTGATGGAGTAGAGACTACGTCGCATTTTGCACCGCCGCCATTGATCATGACATCGATAGCATATGGGATGTAGTACTCTTTCTTGAGCTCGTTGATGTTCTCCTCAAGGAAGCCTACAAAAATCTTCTCGCTGCCCTCAAAGTAATCAGGGGTGAAGCACCACATGTTCATAGAGCAAAGGTCTCCTCCGTTGAGGACCACTCTCTCTGAAGTGATGGAGTTGTCTCCACGCACTACGCCGTCCTCTTCCTTGATGATGTTGAGGTGCTCTACTACATCTGTGAGCTCAGAAGCCTCATTGTAGTGGCAGATGCCTCTTGACACACCGCCGGACTCGCTGAGGGTGTTTTCAAGCTCAAAGCCCACGATGGCATAAACGCCCTTGCTGTCCTTATGGTTCTGGCACCACTGTGCAGCAATCTTAAACGACTCCTTACCATAGAAATCATCGCCGTTGATCACTACAAAAGGCTCGTTGATGACATCCTTTGCCATCAGAACTGCGTGAGCTGTGCCCCAAGGCTTCTGTCTTTCAGGGTTGAGTGTAAACTGTGAAGGGATCTTGTTGAGCTCCTGAGTTACAAACACAAACTCGAGTGGAGATCCGTCGCAGCACTTGACGTTGCTATATTTCTCAGCCACAGTCTGCTTGAACTGCTCAAGGAAGTACTCGCGCACGATGTATACCACCTTACCGAAGCCTGCTTCCACTGCGTCATAAATAGAATAATCGATGATAGTTTCATTGTTTGGACCAAGACCGTCCATCTGCTTGAGACCGCCGTAGCGGCTGCCCATACCGGCTGCAAGAACTAATAGTGTAGGTTTCATTTTATTGTTATGTTTTTATTAGTCAGATTTGACAAAATTAATTATTTTTGTCCATCCTTACTAATTTATTTTACTGATTATGTCCTCTCGCTTCAAAGACCTATGGGATAAGAGCAAAGATGGCTCTGCAGCTCAGCAGCGCTCGTTCTTCCGTTATGCGATAGTCGCATTGGGGATTTTTGTGCTTTTTCTGTTTCTCAAGAAGGACAATATCATCACCTGGATCGATGCCGGATTGACCTTGAACAGGCAGAACAGGCAGATAGAAAACTATCAGCAGGAGATCAAGAGCCTTGGTGATAAGATCCAGACTTTGAGTTCAAACAAAGATTCTTTGGAGACCTATGCCCGCGAGCAGTTTCTTTTTGCGGAGCCGGGCGAGACAGTCTATGTGGTTGAAGAGTAGCTGACTCTCACCACTCTGACAGTCTCATGGTCGACCTTTACGGCCTCATCTATCCTTCTGCCCACAATCGCGGCGATGTGAGAGCCCTCCAGCTCGATCACTCGTGCTGCTGCTTTATCAAGAAGAGAATACTTCTGGTCGGCAAATATATCCGAAAGCTTTTTCTTCCCCTTCATCCCGAGCGGTCTCATCCAGTCACCCTCTTGCCATCTGCGGATCTTGAGCGGAAGTCCTACTTTGTCAGCATCCATAATGATTACTCCGGGCTCTGTGATCAAAGTCGTGAGCTCGCTCCTGTCGATAATCTCTACTTTTATCTCTTTTTCCTGGATGGCCTGATTGCTGAGCGCAATGCCTGTCTGCGTGCCGATTGCCGGGCCAAATGTCTTGCCTGACAATTGCCTGCCGGACTTGATGCAGTCTGTCAGATCGGCAAACTCGCTGCTGGAGATGCCGCTCCCGCCAAGCAGGCCCCAAAGTGCATATTCCCAATGTTTGAGCGCCTTCAGCTCCTGCAGATTGAT
>CALEJC010000020.1 GCA_937898205.1 uncultured Bacteroidales bacterium | reverse complement strand
CGTAGTCGCGGATAGGCTTGATGTCGATCTGTGAACCTGGGAGGAATGCCTCGATGCCGAATACGTCAACGATCATACCGCCCTTAGTGCGTGTCTTAACGAAGCCCTTAACGATCTCATCGCTCTCAAATGCCTCATTAACTCTATCCCAAGACTTGAGTGTGCGAGCCTTGCGGTGTGAGAGCACGAGCTGGCCCTTCTTATCCTCTGCAGACTCAACATATACCTCAACCTTATCACCAGCCTTAAGATCCGGATTGTAACGGAACTCAGAGATAGCGATAACGCCCTCGCTCTTGCCACCTCCAGTGACAACAACTTCACGCTTTGTAACTGCAACAACTTCGCCCTCGGCAACTTCATTTTCAACTACCTTTGAAAGGGTCTGCTCATAGGCTGCATCGATAGCTGCCTTGTCGCCATAATTGTCACCACGTTCAAAAGTGTCCCAATCAAATTCCTCAGGACTTACAGATGCGTTGAGGAAAGTCTTAGCTTTTGCCTCAACAACTGCTGAATCAACTGCTTGATTCTGATTTTCAAGGTTAACTGTTTCCATAAAAATGATTAAACAAACTAGTAATTAAACAATATGTATTAAACCTGCCAGAGCGCGTCTGGAATTCAGGCGCGCAAAAGTAGTTAAAATAATCTGAAAATCAAAGCATTTTCTTGCGTTTGAATATAATCCATATCCCCACCACCATCAGGAGCATCACTCCTAAGATGATCAGATATGCCCAAGGACTTTGAGCAAATGGGAGGCTTACATTCATACCGTAGAAACTAGCAACCAGTGTGGCCGGCATCAGAAGCAGAGACACAAAAGTAAATGTCTTCATGATCCTGTTCTGATCGAGATTGATGATACCCATCACGGTATCCTGAAGGTACTCAAGTCGCTCAAATGCAAAATTGATGTGATTGATCAACGAGGCGATATCCTGCACTATCACGCCCAGGTCTTCTCTAAGCAGCGCATCTTTAGGACAAAGCTTGCTTTTAAGGATATTTGAGATGAGCCTCTGCTTATCCACTATATTCTCGCGCACAGTCATCGCATTTTGCTGCAGCTGGTTTATATCCAGAAGGAAGTCTTCATTGATATCTTCTCTCTGGTTGACTCTTCTGCTGAACTTGGAAACATCTTTTGAGATGAGCTCCACGATATCCGCATCAAGATCAACTCGCTTATCCATGATAGCCACAAAGATTGTAAACCCGTCAGGGAACTGGTCAGGAAGCGCCTGCATCTTGAGCTGCAAGGTATTAAATGATCTAAGAGGTATTTCTCTGATTGAAGCCAGAATCCCGTCCACGAGAGTGAAAGACACCGAATCCATCAGCATCTCATCATCTGCAGGCGAAAGGAAATTGGTATTGGCAAAGATTGCGTTGCCTTCTTCATAGAAACGAGATGAACTCTCGATCTCTTCGGCTTC
>CALEJC010000019.1 GCA_937898205.1 uncultured Bacteroidales bacterium | reverse complement strand
GTCGGCGATAGCAAATGTAAGATCCTCTGTACGAGCATCCTTGTTGAACAAGCCGGAATAACCGCCATGAAGACCGATTACACGATATCCTTTTGAAAGGAAAGTCTTGGCAACACTCATTGAAACTGAGTTCATACCTGGGGCTGGACCGCCACCACAAAGAATAATAACAGAATCTTTCATTGAAATCTAAAATTAAATCTTGCAAATTTACTCAAATTCCTAATAATAAACAACATCAATATTTAACTGCCAGCTCTTTAAAACTACGGATAAAAAGATTAAATTTGTAGGTTAATATGGAGGCAAAACATCGCATAGAAGAGCTCAGGCAGATTATCACCGAGCACAACAGGCGCTACTACGTGGACAACGCGCCATCTATCTCTGATTATGAGTTTGACCAGCTGCTCAAAGAGCTGGAGAAGCTTGAGTCAGAGCATCCCGAATATGCCTCTGCCGACTCCCCTACCCAGAGAGTCGGATCCGACCTGGCCAAGCCAAGCCCGGAAAAGACAGGAGGCTTCGTGCAGAAAGCTCACCGCTACCCGATGCTCTCGCTCAGCAACACCTACTCCATCGCCGAAATCGAGGAATTTGTGCAGAGAGCCGACAAAGCCCTGGGCGGCCAGAGCTTCAGCTACAGCTGCGAGCTCAAGTTTGACGGCACAGCCATATGCCTGCGCTACGAAGGCGGACGCCTCAGCGAAGCCATCACTCGAGGCGACGGCACAAAGGGCGACGACATCACACGCAACGCCCTACAGATCAGCGACATCCCACACGAGCTGCACGGCGACTACCCAGAGCAGTTTGAGATCCGCGGAGAGGTAATGATGCCATACGACTCATTTGAGCGCCTCAACGCCCAAAGACTGGAGAGGGGCGAAGCTCCATTTGCCAACCCGCGCAACGCAGCATCCGGCTCCATCAAGCTCCTCACCGCAGAGGAAGTCAAGGAGAGAGGACTCTTCTGCACACTCTACCACATCCCTGCTGAGAGCATCGCTTTTGACTCTCACGATCAGGCGCTGAGCAAAGCAGCAAGTTGGGGTCTCCCGATCAGCGACAGCAGAAAGATCTGCACCGGCATCGACGGCATCAAGCAATACATAGACTACTGGGATACACACAGAGCAGAACTCCCCTACGCCACAGACGGCGTCGTCATCAAGATCAACGAACTCGCTTCCCAGCGTTCGCTTGGCTACACAGCCAAATCCCCTCGCTGGGCAGTAGCATATAAATTCAAGGCAGAGCAAGCCAGCACCAAGCTCCTCAGCATCGACTACCAGGTCGGCAGGACGGGCGCAGTGACCCCGGTCGCCAACCTTGACAGTGTGCTGCTCAGCGGCACGATAGTCAAGCGCGCCACCCTCAACAATGCCGACATGATGGCAGAAATGGACATCAGGGTGGGCGACTATGTTTTTGTGGAGAAGGGCGGAGAAATCATCCCTAAAATCACAGGAGTAGACTTTGATCAGAGAGCCCCTGGCCTCGAGAAACCGGTCTTCCCT
>CALEJC010000018.1 GCA_937898205.1 uncultured Bacteroidales bacterium | reverse complement strand
CAGAAGCACAAGCAGAGCAGCACATCAGAGAACTGCTCGAATACATAGGCGAAGACCCCAACCGCACAGGCCTGCAACAGACGCCTGAGCGCATGCTGAGGATGTTCAAGGAGATGTTTCGTGGTTATGACGAGTCGCAGAAACCCGTAATCACCACATTTCCAAACGGTCAGGACGGCATCATCTATGACAATATGGTTGTGGATGCCGGCACCTTCTACTCTGTGTGCGAGCACCATTGCCGCACTTTCTTCGGAGAATACTGGTTTGCCTACCTTCCCAACCCAAAAGGGCGTATCCTCGGATTGTCCAAGATAAGCCGAGTCGTGGATTATTGTTCTTCCCGCCTTCAGGTGCAGGAAAGACTTGTGCATGATGTGGTCGAGATGCTCACCGAAGCCCTTGGCTCTGAGCACCCACCTCTAGGCATGGCGCTGATGATGCGCGGACGACACATGTGCAAAGAGAGCCGCGGAGCAAAGAAGACCGGCGTGATGACAACCACTTGTCTGACCGGAACATTCCGCTCTAACCCTCAGACACGCAACGAGTTCCTCTCATATATCGATAAACTTTAGTGCCCATGTTCCGAGTAAAGAAAACGATGGAAGTGTCTGCCAGCCACAAGTTGCATTTCAGCGCAGACGACAGCTGGGAGCCCCTCCACGGACACAACTGGAAAATCACCATCTACTGCCAGAGCGAAGAGCTCGACGAGGACGGTTTTGTGGTTAATTTCCTGGACATAGAGGCCGCAATCCACGATGTGCTGGACCACACAGACCTGGGCGACGTGATGGACTGCAACCCATCCACAGAAAATCTCGCCCGCTGGATCTGCGAGCACGTGGACAAATGCTATAGAGTTGACGTTGTCGAATGTTGCGGCAACGAAGCCACCTACGAGATCTAGAGACCGTAATAAAGCGAGATGATCTTTGCAAACACGCTTGGTGGAAGTATCGGCTTGATTATCACTGAGAGCTTCTGAAGGAAGGTCGAGATGATATAGTGATATCGAGGATTCTTCTTTGTCACTATCTTGGAAATCTTCGCTGCAAGGAACGCAGGTTTAAGTCCTGAGTTCTCGTCCTTTTCTATCCCCGCAAGAGACGCGGCATATTTTGGATAGACTTCGTGGACTTTCGGCGAAGAGACACTCTTGCGTTCAGCAGTGAACCCTGTGGAGAAGTCTCCCGGCGCAACCACCACCACTTTGATCCCAAAGCTCTGAAGCTCCAGACGGAGAGCCTCGCAATATCCTTCTATCGCAAACTTGGAAGCCGAATACAGACCCTGATATGGCAAGCCGAGGAGGCCACCTATCGAGCTTATACAGATGATTTTACCTGCTTTCTGCTCGCGCATTACAGGCACGACATAATGCAGGAAACGCACCATACCCATCCAGTTGACATCCATCTGGCGCTGAGCATCTTCCAAAGAGCAGAATTCGAGCGGACCGCCGATCCCCATACCGGCATTGTTGATAAACACATCGATCCTGCCTTCCGCATCCATCACCTGCTTCACCGCAGCCTCAACCTCTGCCTCAACAGTGGCATCTGCCTTGATGTATGTGACGCCCGGGAGGAAGTCTGTCGCTTTGCGATGAGTGCCGTAGACTTTGTGTCCGTCTGCGCAGAGCCTCTCTGCCATAGACCTGCCAAAGCCGGAAGTGATGCCGGTAATAAGAATGACCATATTGTAATTTTTACTCGATTACTCCAACCTGCTTGAAAATAGCGCTGAGCTTCTCAACAGCCTCGTCAACCTGAGCGATTGAGTGTGTAGCCATCAATGCAAAACGGATGAGCACATCGCTCTCAGGTACTGCCGGTGCGATCACAGGAGTGATGAATACACCCTGATCGTAGGCAAGGCGGACAATAGTCATGGCCTTGATTGTATCTCTCACAAAGAGAGGGATGATAGGTGTCTGAGTGTGACCTGTATCAAATCCTGCATCCTTAAATGCCTTGTGTGCGTGATGTGTGAGCTTCCAAAGGTGCTCAAGACGCTCAGGCTCCTCGTTCATGATATCAAGAGCCTTTGATGCAGCGGCCACTGCAGCCGGAGTCATTGAAGCACTGAAGATGAGTGAGCGAGAGTTGTGCTTGAGATAGTTGAGCACTTCCTTGTCTCCGGCAATAAATCCGCCGAGAGAGCCAAAACTCTTGGAGAATGTGCCCATGATGAGGTCTGTCTGCTCTGTGAGGCCGAAGTGGCTGGCTGTACCGGAACCGTTTTTTCCGAGCACGCCGAGTCCGTGGGCATCATCAATCATCAAGCTTGCGTTGTAGGTCTCGCAGATTCTGACAAGCTCAGGAACCGGAGCAATATCGCCTTCCATCGAGTATACGCCA
>CALEJC010000017.1 GCA_937898205.1 uncultured Bacteroidales bacterium | reverse complement strand
AGTCGCCGTCCACCTGATGATGTCCGATTGGGTTGAGGAATGTAGTACCGCCGCTATGACGCACTGTGAGGAGAGTGATTTCGTAGTCAAACTTCACAAAACCTTCCACGATGACCTCGCCACCACCGGCTCTACCACCTTCCTGAGAAATCTTCCAAGAGTTGTCTGCATCGGCAGGAGTCTTCATTGTGCTCTGTCCGTGACCTGAAGAGCTCATGATAGGCTTGATCACACATGGTGTACCGATCTCTGCAACAGCTGCATCAAACTCCTCGCGTGTAGAAGCAAACTTATAAGGAGAAGTCGGAAGTCCGAGAGTCTCGCTTGCAAGCTGACGGATGCCTTTGCGATTCATAGTGAGAAGTGTAGCGTTGGCAGTAGGGATTACATTGTATCCTTCCTTCTCGAGTTCTACAAGGGTTGGGGTCGCGATAGCTTCTACCTCTGGGATGATGAAATCAGGTTTCTCTGCCTCGATGATCTCTCTAAGCTTTGCTCCGTCAAGCATGGAAAGTACATAAGAGCGATGTGCTACCTGCATTGCAGGGGCGTTGGCATACCTGTCGAGAGCGACTACCTCTACGCCATAACGCTGAAGCTCAAGAGCTACTTCCTTGCCTAATTCACCGGAGCCACAGAGTACTGCTTTCTTGCCTACCGGGGTCATTGGGGTACCAATCTTTACCATAATTTTTTTATTGTTTTAAAGTTAAATGTTTGCTGCAATATTGGCGAGAACCTTCTCGCTGAGTCTCACAAATGCCTGGCTTGTGCGGCCGGTGGAAACGCACATGCATCTGACGTTTCTTTCTTTGAGCAGATGCTCTCCGCCGAGTGCTCCGATGGTGTCGCAGTAGCAGAGGTTATCTCCCTTGAGCCACTCCAGGAAAGGCTTCTCATCCCATGCAGGGGAGAGGCCTGTATTGAAGAGTATCTTCTTGTTTCCCAATCTGTTAAACTGCTCCTCGTGGAGGAGTACTGTGTTTTTGTTGAGACAGCAGAACACAACATCGCTCTGCTCAAGAAGATCATTGAGCTGGAGGAATCGGTAGCCCTTTTCCGCTGCCCACTGCTTCTCGCTGCGTGCAAAATAGCTCACGCTGGCACCGAAGAACTTCATCGCGTCAGCAATCATGCCACCGGACTTGCCGAGTCCGACCACACCCACCTTGAGGCCGGTAATCTCGCGTGGCATCTCTTCCCAGCTCTCGCACCCAAATCCGTGCATGCAACGCACAAGCTCGCTGACAACATACTCTACCACGCCTTCATCGCCGTAGTCTCTGATGCCTGTAACCGTGATGCCTCTGCTCTGAGCATAACGGATGTCCACATTGGCACTCTCAGGAGAGTAAAGTGAGCAGCACATGCCGATATACCTTATATTGGGGCATTTCTCCATCGCCTCCGCTCCGAGGGTGGTAGTGTAGCTGAGCAGCACTGCATCTGCGTCGCCGATGCGTCTTGCAATCTCTTCATTGTCTGAAGGGATGTCCTGATACATAACTACTTCAGAAGCATAATCATATAATCTCTTTTCTGCTGAAGGGATGAGACTGACCGGCTCGATGGCTACAAGTTTTTTAAACATTTCTTAGAAGACTATTGGTGAAACGATATTCTGTAAAGTGCTCACAAGCGAATACCCTGCGATTTCGGATGTCGCGCTATAGACATCAACGATCGCACGCACTTGTGGATTTCTGATCTCAACTTTCTGAGTGTCGCCGACAAAATATGGGCTGCACTGCATGGTAACCTGCATATTTTCAGGGCCTACCGACGCACGCGAAGCTGCCACGGTAACATTGACTCTGGTAGGGAACTTGGCGATGGCCTCCACTGCGGTGCCTTTAAACACTTCCTTCTGCTCGGTCAGCA
This sequence comes from uncultured Bacteroidales bacterium, assembly GCA_937898205.1. Taxonomy (GTDB): domain Bacteria; phylum Bacteroidota; class Bacteroidia; order Bacteroidales; family UBA932; genus Cryptobacteroides. The sequence goes on along the minus strand of CALEJC010000017.1, from coordinate 823 downwards.
GACTGTCGTCATAGACATCAGTGCCGACAAGTCCGCGAGGGCCTTTCTCGTTGAAAAACTGCGCTGTGGCGCCGCCCATCAAAGAGACTGTCCTGAGCACATCAAATCCGCCGGTTGCGCCGGAGCACAGGTACACGCGGCTGCCTGCCTTGATGCAGGTATGCTTGGTCTGCTCGTAGAAGCTGTCATCGGCAAATGCTCCGATCGACAGCACTGCAATGCTGATGCCTCTTCCGAGCGCATCAAGTGCAAATTCCTTCATCGCTGCAGGGCTTGCTGCTTCTGCGATTATGTCCGGATTGTGTGAATACAGCTCTTCGTAGTTGCTGCAGGCAGGGCAATCGATGCCGCGCTGCTGGAGGTATGAGCTTAGCTTCTGAGCGCTCTCATAGCTTCGCGAATATAGAGCAACTAATTGATATTCGGGGAGAATGCCGTCTGCGTAGCATTTGGCAACAAGAGTGCCAAGTCTGCCGCATCCAACAATTGCTAATCTTTTCATTATATTTTAACAAGATTGAAACGCAAATATAGCTTTATTTTTTGTAACTTTGAAAGGTAAAACCCAACTACAGTCACCAAATCTTATTTTAACATTTATATTATGAAAAAAGTACTTTTCATTTCTTTGGCAGCTTTGAGTCTTTCTTTTGCTGCTAATGCTCAAAAGGTTGAAGAGACCGTTGAGTACAACCAGTATGGTCAGGTTGTAGAATCCGTACCGGTTGAGGCTGTGATGCAAGACGGTGTGCTTGTGTTCCAGAACAAAAAAGCCAACTACAAAATGTGGTTTGATGTGCGTATCCAGGGTGATGCAGCCGTT
>CALEJC010000016.1 GCA_937898205.1 uncultured Bacteroidales bacterium | reverse complement strand
GTTGGCTGTGCCTTCGTCCGTGACATGTGTAGTCGCCTATATACTGCTCTTTACCTGCTATAGTTATTTGTCTTTGCAGCGTCTGACTCAGTTGAGGCCCTTGTTCAAGCAGCAGACTGTGGTTGTCTCGATAGAGTGTCTGGCCCGGCTGTTATATGGGATTGCATTAGGAGTGATCATTATGCTCTATTTCTATGCTGACAGGGTGTCGCTTCTATATCTGATTGCTTCTATCATGTTGTCATCTCTATATGTTTTCTTGTTTGTGCGCATATTTCAAAATAGAAGTCTCATCCTGAAACGATATAAGGAGACGATGTTGACGCAACTTGCAAAGGGAAACCTCAAGCCATATTCTGCCAACGAGTCAGCTCGTGATCTGCCCAAGATGTCGGCTTTATATCAGAAGATTGTCTCTATGCTGGAAGAAACACAACCCTATCTTGATCCTGATTATGGTATTAATGATCTTGCAAGAGATGTATTTACCAATAAGACCTACCTGTCCAAGACAATAAATGTCGTTTCAGGGCGTAACTTCAGGCAGTTTATAAACTATTATAGAGTCAAACATTCCATCACATTGATGACAGATAATCCCAAGCTGACGGTAGAAGACCTTGCCAAGAATTCAGGTTTCCATTCAACAGTGACCTATAATATGGCCTTCAAGTTTAATGTCGGGGACACTCCCGGCGAATATTGTCAGAAGATAAAGTCCAAGCTCATTCGCAAGACTCTTCATTGATGCCTTTCCACTCGGCAGGAAGGGGAGCGGTGATGCAGAGCTCGATCTTCTTGACAGGATGTATAAAGTGAATGCGGCGGGCGTGCAGGTTGATGCCTCCGTCAGGGTTGGAGCGTGGAGCGCCATATTTGAGATCGCCTTTGATGCTGCAGCCCATGTGGCTCAGCTGGCAGCGGATCTGGTGGTGACGTCCGCTAAGCAGCTCTACCTCAAGTAGATGGTAGCGTTCGGTGCTCTGCAGATAGCGGTAGTTGAGCTTCGCCAGCTTGGCCTTGGTCTGTGCTGCGCGCTCTTTTGTCACGATATAAGACTTGTTCTGCTTTTCGTTGCGGGTCATCCAATCTTCGAGATGACCTTGCTCTTTTTGTGGGCGGTCGCAGCAGAGAGCCCAATAAAATTTGTTTACGTTGCCGTCTCTGAACATCTCTGTCAGTCGTGACAGAGCTTTGGATGTCTTGGCGAGTATGCAGATTCCGCTGACGGGTCTGTCAAGCCTGTGCGGGATGCCCATGAACACTTGTCCGGGCTTGTCGTCACGCTGGGCAATGAAGGCTTTGTACAGCTCTGCAAGGCATTCGTCGCCGGTTTTGTCGCCTTGGGTGATCTCGCCTACGCGTTTGTTGACCACCAAAAGGTGATTGTCCTCATAGAGGATGCGGCCTTGTGCGTCGTCAAATTCTGACTTGGATAGATGTCTGTACATAGTGCTTCTGCCTTTTTCTCGCTCTGCTGATGTGCCAATTGTGGGCTTTTGCAGGATTCCAAGTGCAAATATATGACAAATTGTCAGAAAAACGGCAGTGGCAAAACTTTTGATTAATGCAATATCGTCTTCCGCAAGAAAGTTTGTGACGGAAGAGAGTAAAAAGAAAATTAAAGAATCAGAAATATGGGTAAAATTATTGGAATTGACCTCGGTACCACCAATTCATGTGTGGCCGTGATGGAAGGCAATCAGCCAACCGTAATTGTAAATGATGAGGGTGGTCGCACCACTCCTTCTATTGTAGCTTTTACCGACAACGGTGAGCGCAAGGTAGGTAGCCCTGCAAAGCGTCAGGCTATCACCAACCCTAAGAATACCATCTTCTCTATCAAGAGATTTATGGGTGAGACCTATGATAATGTGTCAAAGGAAGTTGCAACTATGCCATATAACGTGGTAAGAGGTGAAAACAATACTCCACGTGTGGATATCAATGGTAGAAACTACTCTCCTCAGGAGATTTCAGCTCTTGTGCTTCAGAAGATGAAGAAGATCGCTGAGGATTATCTCCGTCAGGATGTGACAGAGGCTGTCATCACAGTTCCTGCATACTTCTCTGACTCTCAGCGTCAGGCAACCAAGGAGGCCGGCAAGATTGCAGGTCTTGAGGTAAAGCGCATCATCAATGAGCCTACTGCAGCAGCTCTTGCCTATGGTCTTGACAAGAAGAATGTCAACATGAAGGTTGCTGTATATGACCTTGGTGGCGGTACATTTGATATCTCTATCCTTGAGCTCGGCGACGGCGTGTTTG
>CALEJC010000015.1 GCA_937898205.1 uncultured Bacteroidales bacterium | reverse complement strand
AAGATTTTATCACTATGATTCTGTTGTTGCTTGTAGGGCAAAGTTAAAAAAATCGAAAGCAATTTACAACTGATGTTTTTTATAATTGCAGATAGTCTCAAAAAAAGGCGCCCACGAATGGGCGCCCATGCCAAGTCCCCAGCTTGGCGATGTCTTAAATTATGGATGTGGGGATTATAACACTTCAGATGCTTGGTGTAGTCTATCAGCGAGGGTAACAGCGTGCACACTTGTTGTGTGTAGTCTTCAAAACAAAAGCGAGACCTATGAAAGGTCCTACTTTAAATGTTCTCACAACGGTGTCTCGCCAAGGTCAATCTTATTAATAGACATTCTCGCCCTCCTCTTCCATCTTCTTCTTCCATTCCTCTTCGGTCATCGTGCAATGCTCTTCCCACGTCATAGTCCTCCTGGGCTTCTCGTTGAAAAGCATATAGACATACCGAACTAAGCATATGACCATAAAGTTAGCAATGACGAATGTTAAGACAAATACTAGATTCGCAAGGAATTCATATAATAATTCTATATCCATGCTACTTTCTTTTTTTAGGTCCAATATCAATACCAATAAAAGAGCCAACGATAAGGCCGATAACATATAAAATAAATGGTGCGGCAAAAAGCACATAAGAAGAACCAACAAACCACTCTGTGATAAAATCAATTATAGGCCCATCTCCATAATATAGTTCTATGAAATCAAAAGCCGCAATCCATATTATTGCCAGAATTATAGCGCAGAATACACTTACACCGAGAAGCTTCTCTGCTTTTTTAATCTCCTTTCTTGTATATTTTCTTCTTCCCATATCTCTAAGAGTAAAGTTTACTCCACAGGAAAAACATAGAACTTGCGGCCTGGCTTGTAATCCACCATCCATTGGTCAAAGATGATATGGTCATCCAGAGCTGCAAGAGTGAGGGTGTGAGCGCCTTCTGCGAGTTCAAGCGGAAGCTCCACCACGGCCTGTCCGCGCATTACGTTGAGTTTCCAGCGGTCGCTTCGGTATGGCTCCTTGATGGAAAATACCACCGGCTCGGCCCCGTCCACGCTCACGCTGAAGCGGATGTCGCCGCGGTCGTTGGCCTGGGTAGGGATCACTGCGACTCTCACGACTGCTTTGCCCGAGCTGGCAGTAGAGAAATTGTAGCTAAGGCTCTCGCCCTTTGCCACCGGCACTGCTGCTCCGCTATGACCGAGGTTCTGCACCGGAGTGACAGCCGCCGAGCTTGAAGCGAATGTTGCCGCATTGCGCGCAATGTAGTCCTTGCCGCTTGAGCTGAGCGGCTCAGCTTTCCAGTCCTCAGCTCGCTTGCTGTAGGCTGCTGCCTCGCTGTCGGTCAGCACGATAGGGAGCTGCGGCGCCCAGAACACATAAAGGTCGCGCGGTGCATGGTTCATCGCGCCCTTCCATTTGCCATCGGCGAGCTCGTTGTTGTAGTAATCGGTCAGCGTGCGGATCTTCTGGTAGGCGCGGCTGCTGAGGGCCGAAGACACCAGCATTGTTGTGTCTGTTTTCCAAGGACCTGGCGAATATGTGGTGCGGTTGCGGCTACGGGCCTTCTGTGCATAGAGCATCTTCTCTGCCATCGCAGTAGTCGCTTCCACAGGATAGCTGATGTTGGCAAAATAGAAATCCCGGCTGCGCTCAGGCACAAGCTCCTTTGCCTTGCGTGTGGCTGCCTGCACTGCGCGGTAGTTGTCGATGTGGCGCTGGGCTTCGTTGCCAAACTCTGTGAAGCTAAATTCGGTGTTAACAACCTGAGAGAGACCACCGGGATAGCGCTGCTTGTCAGGAAGCTCCACCTGGCTCCAGCCCATAAACTCCGGCTTGCGCATCGAGCAGAGGCGGTAGTACTCTACCATAGGCTCAAAGAGCACTTCTGCCGCTGCCTTGCCGTATTCCCTTGTCAGCCAGCGCTCAAGGTGAGCGTTGATGCTCTGAGGCCCTACGGAATTGATATCCCAGGCCATGTCGAGGAAAAACTCAAGGTCATACGCTGCCTTCTTAGGGTCATTGACATTGGCAACCCAGAGCTTGCGCACATTGTGGTCGTAGGCCTGGCGCATCTCGTGATAGATCAGACCAGGCTGGGTTGTAGTCAGCCAAAGATAATCGTGAGGACGGCCGCAGTAGCTGAGGTGATAGTAGACACCGCCGCCACCGCTACGTTTCTGCTGCTCAGGGTCGCTGAGGCGAGTCATGTAGCCATAGTTGTCGTCGCACCATACGATGGTGACATCTTCAGGGACGTTAAGCCCGTTTTCCAGAATCTCCAGAACCTCCTTATAAGGCATAAACATCTGAGGGACTTTGGTGATGTCCTTATTGATATATTTCTGGAGCATAACTCTCTGATCGTCAATCACCTCCTGAAGGGCGACAGTCTTCTCGTCAAGCGAAGCACGGCTCAGGCCCTCCATAGATCCGTCGTGGATGCCTCTCATGCCGATGGTATAAAGACCGGGGGAGTCTCCCATCTCCACGAGACGCTCGATCCAGTAATCCTGCACCGCCTTTTTGTTGGTGAGGTAGTTATATCGGCCTCGCACGGACTCATCCCATTCGCCCACATTGTTGCGCAGCAGTGGCTCGCAGTGAGATGTGCCGATGAAGATGCCGCACGAGTCGGCAGCCTCCTTTGCCCCCTCCACCTGGAAGAATGCAGTCGTCTGCGGATGCATTCCCGGCCAGAGGGTGTTGCCGCGCAGGCGAAGCAGGAGCTTAAACATTTGGCGGTAGCTGTCGGCGCTGATGGTCACATCGTCGCCCTGAGGCGAATGGTGCTGCGCTGCCCATACGCGGAAAGCCCAATCCTCGTCGTTAAGGAAGAAACCGCGGTACTCGACCGACGGGTGCTGGAAACTGCTGTATCCATCCGGAAGCTCAAGCGAAGTGCGTTTCTCCGGCTTGGCGTCACCCCACCATACCCATGGAGATACTCCTGCCAGACGAGAGAGCTCCAAGATGCCATAGGCGGTGCCGCGTCCATCCGAGCCGACCACTATGACTTTGCCGTTGTGAGTGCCCACATAAAAGGCCTCTTTGGTAAATCTTAGCGAGTCTGCGACAGCTGAAGGCACTCCCAGGGCTTTGAGGTTGACCCTGTCCTTGTTGTATTGGATCACTCTGATACCCGCTTTGGCGCTGCCGGAAACCTTGTTTGGACGCTGGTCTGTGACCATCTCAAGGTCGTCGGACATCATGTCAAGTGCAACCTCCACTACAGGATCTGCATTTCTTGAGACAGAGTAATCGATGCTTTTTTCTGAGCTGAACCAGAGAAAAGTCAGGAGTATTAATAATTTCATGGGCAAAAGAAAAGAAAGGACGTCTTGGTAGGCGCCCTTTCAAATAAATTAATGTATTATGCTACTTTTACTTTGAAGATCGCTTTGTGGATAGTGCCTTCGCCGATGAGTGGAGCATGTGCTGTGTCAGGCTCAAATGTGATCGCTTCACCCACCTTGACAGTCACTGTGGTCCAGTCCTTATCCTTGAAGAAAAGAAGGTCCTTTACTGTATCCATCTCTCCGTCAGGCTCCTGGCAATCCTTGCGAGGCTTCACACCGAAGCTCTCATCCTTTGAAAGAGGCACCTGAATGTCGATATATACATCATGAACTTCAAGCCTTGCCTGC
>CALEJC010000014.1 GCA_937898205.1 uncultured Bacteroidales bacterium | reverse complement strand
CGGGCTCTCTTGCCGGCAGTTGCAGCGAGCTTGGAGCTTTGCCTATCGCTCAGCCAAATGCCGAAGGTAAGCTCCCTCTTGACGCGATCAATCCGGCCTGGCATGCTGCCGTGTCGGCTTTGAACAGCCTTGTCCTTTCAGTCGAGGAGCCTGAAGCAAAGTATATCACCGAAAGCAGATGGGCGGAAATCTGCTCTCGTTTTGACGCCTACTCAGCTCACCTTGCAGCCAAGAAAGGCGCTGCAGTAGAGTCTCTTGGCATCGATGCAGTCAAGGCTGCCATCGCTGCTGACCGCAAGGCGGACCTCCTCTCTCTTGTGGAGGCTGATAAGGCTCTGGAGAAAGAGTCTGCCCAGATTGACGCTGTCAAGAAGTTGATGTATCTCTATAGGGATTTCTATAAGTTCCTTTGCAACTATGTAGTGTTCTCAGACTTCTATCAGAGGGATACAAAGAATAGAGCGATCTTTGAGGTGGGCCAGCTTTATATCGATCAGCGTTGCTGTGATCTCTGTATCAAGGTGACAGATATGGGTAAGCATGCTGATATGGCCAAGCTCAGCGGCATGTTCCTCCTCTATTGCAAGTGTACATCAAAGACCAAGGCGCAGACTATGGACGTCGTGGCCGTGATGACTGATGGAGATATCAGCGATCTTCGTGCCGGCAAGAACGGAGTATTCTATGATCGCGAAGGAAGAGATTGGGATGCTGTGATCACAAAGGTTGTGGACAACCCTGTGAGCATCAAGCAGGCGTTCTGGTCTCCATATCGCAAGTTCTGGGAGTTCTGCGTGGGTCTTATCAATAAATCCGCAGCTGACAAGGATGCCAAGATGATGAAGGATATGCAGGCAAAAGCCTCTACCGCCGCCGCCAATCCTCCGGCCGCTGCTCCTGCACCGGCAGACGCCGCTGCAGGCACTAAGCCTCAGCCGTTTGATATCGCCAAGTTTGCAGGTATCTTTGCTGCTATCGGTATGGCAATCGGCTTTATCGGCCAGGCTTTGACTTCGCTCATTGCCGGCATCGCTGCTACTCCATGGTGGGGGCTTCTTTTGGCGATTGCAGGCATTATGCTTGTGATTTCAGGTCCTTCCTGCTTTATTGCCTGGAGCAAGCTTCGTCAGCGCAATCTTGGTCCTGTGCTCAACGCCAACGGTTGGGCCATCAACTCTCGAGTGCTTGTAAATATCCTCTTCGGCGGCAAACTCACAACTGTGGCCAAGTATCCTAAGCTCAAGATGCCGGATCCTTATGTCAAGAAGACTCCGGTCTGGAAGAAGGTGCTCTGCTGGACCATCGCGACAATCGTGGTTCTTGCTGTGGCGGCCTATTTCATTGCTAAGCATTGTTTTGACTACACATTCAACATTTTCTAATATGAAACAATTATTAATCGCTTTAACTTTTGTAGCTATGGCTTTTACATCATGTAAGCAGTCTGAGGGCGTGGATGCGACTCAGGCCGTGCTTGACAATATCGCAGCGCGCACGAGTGTGCGTGCATATACTTCAGAGCCTGTCCCAGATGAGATGGTGGAGACTCTTCTTCGCGCAGCGATGGCTGCTCCTTCTGCGATGAATCGTCAGCCTTGGGAGTTTGTTGTCGTCAACGACAGGGCAGTGTTGGATTCGCTTGCAGGCAAGCTTCGCTACGCCAAGATGCTCGTGCAGGCGCCGCTCGCGATCGTGGTCTGCGCAGAGACCATGATTACCCACAGGGATGGTTCGCAGAGCGAGAACGGACTTTGGGAGCACGATGCTTCTGCAGCAACTCAGAATATCCTTCTGGCTGCCAAGGCTCTCGGTCTGGGCGCTGTGTGGACTGCCGCTGTGGATGAAGAGAGATCTACTGCTGTCAAGGAGGCTTTGAATATCCCGGGATCGGTTATGCCTTTGTGTGTGATCCCTATTGGTTTCCCTGCTGAGGACCCTGAGCCGAAGGATAAGTGGAAGCCTGAGAAAATCCACTATAACAAGTGGTAAATAAATAATTTGCTATCCTAAAAAATAATCCGTACATTTGCGGGCTCTTTTCCGTGGAGGAAAGAGTGTCGTTATGTTTAATTATTTAATTTTTTGCTAAGATGGCTGAATATTTAATGCCTGAGAAGAAGCAAGAGATTTTCGCGAAGTACGGAAAGTCTAATAAGGACACCGGCTCACCAGAGAGTCAAGTTGCTTTATTTTCCTACCGTATCGCTCACCTTACCGAGCATGTGAAGAAAAACAAGAAAGACGTTGTTACTCGTCGTTCACTCCTTCGCCTCGTAGGTAAGAGACGTCAGCTTTTGGATTACCTCCAGAAGATCGACATCGAGAGATACAGAAGCATTATCAAGGAGCTCGGTCTCCGTCGATAATCCCAAGATAGGAAAGACTTAGGGATGGCTGCATGCAAGCCATCCCTTTTTTGAAGAAAAGAAGACGTAAAGAAATAGAAATGAACATTATTAACAAAACAATCAATCTCCCTGACGGACGTGTGATCGAGATTGAAACCGGTAAACTCGCCAAGCAGGCAGCCGGTTCAGCCGTAGTAAAGATGGGTGGCACTATGCTTCTTGCCACAGTTACAGCAGCAACAGAAGTAAAGGAAGGCACTGATTTCATGCCTTTGACAGTAGATTATAAAGAGAAGTTCTATGCAGCAGGCCGTTTCCCAGGCGGTTTCATGAAGAGAGAAGGTAAGGCAAGCGACTATGAGATCCTCATCTCACGCTTGATCGACAGACCAATCCGCCCTCTCTGGCCAAGCGACTTCCACCTTGAGGTGTTTGTCAATGTGACCCTCATCTCAGCAGAGAAGGATGTTCAGCCTGATGCTCTCGCAGGTCTTGCAGCTTCTGCAGCACTTGCAACATCAGACCTTCCGTTTGGTGGCCCGATCTCAGAGGTGAGAGTGTGCCGCATCGGTGGAGAGTTTGTTATCAATCCTAACTTCAGCCAGATGGTTGATTGCGACCTTGACCTTATGGTTGCAGCTACAGAAGAGAATATCATGATGGTTGAGGGTGAGATGAACGAGGTGAGCGAGAGCGTGATGCTCGAGGCGATCAAGTTTGCTCACGAGGAGATCAAGAAGCACTGCCGCGTGCAGAAGGAGCTGATGGCAGAGCTTGGTACAGACGTCAAGAGAGATTATCCTCACGATGAGGAGGATGAGGAGCTCAAGAAGGCTGTACATGATTTCTGCTATGACAAGTGCTATGCTCTTGCCAAGTCAGCTAAGCCAAAGACTGAGCGTGCTGAGGGTTTTGCTGCTATCAAGGAAGAGTTCCTTGCTACACTCAGCGAGGAGGATAGAGAGGCTAAGGCTTTCCTTGTGAGCCGCTACTATCACGCTGAGGAGAAGGAAGCGATGCGCAATATGATCCTTGATGAGGGTGTGCGTCTTGATGGTCGTGTGTGCACTCAGGTGCGTCCGATCTGGTGTGAGGTCAACTACCTCCCATGCGCTCACGGTTCAGCAATCTTCACCCGTGGTGAGACTCAGTCTCTCGCAACAGTAACACTCGGAACCAAGATGGATATGAAGGAGACAGACGAGGTGCTCATCCAGGATGACCAGCAGTTTGTGCTTCACTATAACTTCCCTCCATTTGCAACCGGCGATGCCCGTCCGCAGAGAGGCGTAGGCCGTCGCGAGATCGGTCATGGTAACCTTGCACTTCGCGCTCTCAAGCCGGTAGTGCCGATGGCTCCTGAGAACCCTTATGCAGTGAGAGTGGTTTCAGAGATCCTTGAGTCCAACGGTTCTTCTTCAATGGCTTCAGTGTGTGGCGGTTGCCTTGCACTCATGGATGCCGGTGTGAAGATCAAGAAGCCTGTGGCTGGTGTTGCTATGGGTCTTATCACAGACGAGACTCGTCCAAACGAGCATTATGCAATCCTTACAGATATTCTTGGTGACGAGGATCACCTCGGAGATATGGACTTCAAGGTGACCGGTACTGCCGACGGTATCACTGCAACACAGATGGATATCAAGGTTGACGGTCTTTCTTACGATGTGCTCGAGAGAGCTCTTGAGCAGGCGCGTCAGGGTCGTCTCCACATTATGGGTGAGATGATGAAGACCATCAGCGAGCCTCGTGAGGACTACAAGCCATTTGTTCCTCGCATCGAGCAGCTTAGAGTTGCTGCAGAGTTTATCGGTGCTATCATCGGTAAGGGTGGCGAGACTATCCAGAAGATCCAGAAGGAGACAGGTACTACCA
>CALEJC010000013.1 GCA_937898205.1 uncultured Bacteroidales bacterium | reverse complement strand
TTCAAGACCAAAGACAGTTTTATATTTCGGGAGATCTTGCCGGCAGACTTCCTGATGGTCAAAAGATTGTTGTCAGACCATCTCGCCCCGGATATTTCAAGCTCAATATTGAACTCCCGGGAGGTGTCAATAAGATTGGCGATGCTGCGCTGGTTAATAAGGATTATCGTCCAGTCAGTCTATCGGATTTTGCCTGGACCAGTGATTGCCTTGCTCAGACCCACGATGATGTCAATGAGCCGCAAAGAGCTAAGCTTGAGGCGATTGGCGTGAGCTGCTCATACTCTTCCGGGACTATGACCTTTTCTGTGACTGACCCTTCAAGATTTACTCCCGGAAGTCGTGTCCCGATTGAGATTACCTTCTTCCCCGGAGGACACAGACTCAGTGCGGTCATTGTCACTCAAAATGATATTGTTGTCAAAGAGATCAACGGCCTGAGTTCTGCCTCTGACTTTTATGTGGGTCAGAAGAGAAGCTTCTTAATAGATAATTTCAGTGGTGATAAAATATATTATTCTGCCGTGCAGAATGCTTGTGGCCCGGATGGTGATATCAAGTCAATCAATAGACAGTGGAAAACCTCAAATGACCTTGATGCCGCCTTCCCTAAGGAGATAGATGATGCTGATCCCGATGGGCAGCTATTGTCGTCAGGTCAGACTCTAGATGTATATGCTTTTTATCCCAATACCTCTCAAAATCTGTCAGATTTTACGTCAGGCTCCGGTAAAATATGTATCCGGTCAAATGATCTCCATAATGATGATGTAGTTGAGCTGCCACTCTCTATCTCAATCCCATATTATGCCGGAGCGACGCAAAATCCTGAAGAAACATTTATGCTCCTGGTTGATGGACGAGCCTGCCCGCTTAAAGATTGGTTTTATACTACAAAAGGAAGTACTGTGCTGAAAAAGAATCAGTTTGATGAGAAGCTTTATGATGCCCTCCTTTATCCTGAAGTGAGCTATAGTGACGCTTGTAGTCCTTGGATAGAGCAGTGCGTGAAACTGGATGATAGCAGCTCGACGATATATCTGGCACAAACTACGCTTTCCGGAATCAATATAGAAGATGTGGAGTTTAGTCCTTCTATGGCGGATATGATATATATTGAGACCAATCCTGCCACAGGGCTGCTTGCTCGGCATAGTTCCACAATCAAGTGTTCTATAAAGCAGCCTGATCTGCCTGAAACTGTCTCTGACTACCGGGTTATGTATTTTGATGAATATAAAACAGCGGATTCAAAATTTGGTTTTGGCATTTCTTGCAATTACCCTGAAGCCGATCCCTCAAAAGTGCAGTTGCGTCTCTCAGGACCTTCCAATGATTATGTTTGTTCTGATGGCACGCTAGTCAAACCGGTTATAGATCTGACATGTAGCGGTAGCATTATCAACTGGGAGTATAGAGAAAGCCACCAGCATACTCAGACCGCCAGCGGAGAGAAAGTCCCGGGCGCAGTTGTAGTGCCTTATGGCCCTCAGGTCTTGTCTATGGTCTTGACCAATCAGCATGATGGCAGAGAACTCGTCTACTCATGCAAGTTTAATATTAAATACAATATTACTCTTGCTCCGATTCCGGTGTATCCAAGCTCCGGAGATGCGTCAATATACATGATGAGCAGCAAAAACTTCAAATACCTTAAAGCGCTAGCTACATCAATGACCAAAGAGCAACGCAGGTGGATGGTCAAAACTCTTGGGACTGATGACTGGGCCAGCCAGATTGCCTCCACAGGTGATTTCAGATGTATCATCGATGGCACTTCTACCTACGACTGCCGCGCACAGGATATAAAGCCAGATATGTCGACCCTAAAGCTAGTTCCTGGACCATAGCTCTCGCAGAAAAGGTGCTCTCAGACGGAAACTATTATACCATCCATGAACCTTTTTTCTTTGCTGTAGACGACTCCAATAACTTTGAGACGGAAGATCCGTCAATCACAGGTAATCAATACTTAAAACTAAGCGTGGCTGCAATAGAAAAGCAGGGGTATATCTTTATGGATAATTTCTAGTACAAAAAGGGTCAGGCTTCAGCCTGACCCCAAGTACTGGATTACTGATGTCTTAGAATAAGAATGCTGCTGAGATATTAAATCCTCCGTTGGTCATCTTGATATCTTTATCTTTATTCATATCTGTGTATCCGAAGTCATAACCCATTTTCAGTCTGATCATATCAAAGATATCAAATCCTACACCCAGTCCGAGTCCCATCTCCCATCGTTTGAGGTTTTCATTGTCAAAGTTATTGATGGTAGTCCTGACTTTTGGTTGCTGAGTGCTTGTCTCAGATGAGATGGTATAATTGAGTCGTGTGCCTGCAAAGGCAAACATCTCTACATCGCCCCAAAGTGGGAAGTGATACTGCACATTGAAAGGAAGAGAAATCAGATTCTGTGCGATCAGTACATGTCCTCCGGTGATTTCTTGTCTGCTTGCAAGATACATGTAGTATGCGCTTGGCGCAATGGAGAAGCCCGACCCGAGGTTTGTAGTAAACTCTGCACCCACTCTAAAACCATTGGAGTGGTAGGTAGATGAGTTGTCCTTGATAGTGGTTTTGGTTGTCTGGTCGACATATCCGGCTCCAACTCCTATCTGAGCAAAAGCCGATGTTGAAATCGCGATTGTAGCGATAATAAAAAATATCTTTCTCATAATATATTCGTTTTAAACAAAATGTACTATGAGAAAGACAATTTAAGTGCCAAACTGATTATTTGCAGTAAAGAGCGAGGATTGCTTCATATTTCTCCTGCTTGCCGCTTCGCTGCTCAGGCTCGCCGTGAGACTTGGCATAGGCCACAAGGTCTTCAAGGCTCATCTTGCCTTCTTCAAACCTCTTGCCATCGCCGGAGTCAAATGAAGCATATCTGTCTGCAAGCATCTGAGGGATAGGGGATTCCTCTACGATTGCTGCCGCATTGAGAAGGCCGCGCGCCATCGCATCCATGCCGCTGATATGTGCGATGAAGATGTCTTCAGGATCAGTCGAATTGCGGCGAAGCTTGGCGTCGAAGTTTGAGCCGCCGTTGCCCAGACCGCCTGCGCGGATGATCTGCAACATGGCCTGAGTGAGCTCGAGGTTGTCGATAGGGAACTGATCGGTGTCCCATCCGTTCTGAGCGTCACCACGATTGGCGTCGATGGAGCCGAGCATGCCGTTGTCTACAGCCACTGCGAGCTCGTGCTCAAATGTGTGCCCTGCCAGAGTGGCGTGGTTGACCTCAATATTTACCTTGAAGTCCTTGTCAAGTCCGTTGGCCTTGAGGAAGCCGATTACTGTCTCAGTGTCGACATCATACTGGTGCTTTGTAGGCTCCATTGGCTTCGGCTCGATGAGGAATGTGCCGCTAAATCCCTTGCTGCGTGCATAATCGCGAGCTGCCTTGAGCATCGCAGCGAGGTGGTCCTTCTCGCGCTGCATCTGTGTGTTGAGGAGACTCATGTAGCCTTCGCGGCCGCCCCAGAATACATAATTGCTGCCGCCGAGCTTGATGGTCGCGTCGATTGCCGTCTTGATCTGCACTGCTGCGCGTGCAACTACATCAAAATCAGGGTTTGTCGCTGCGCCGTTCATATATCTCTTGTGGCCAAATACATTGGCTGTGCCCCAAAGAAGCTTGATGCCTGTCTCGGCCATCTTCTCCTTGGCGTAGTCGGTGATTTCCTGCATGCGCTTCTCATATTCCTCGATTGTGTCGCCTTCTTCGACAAGGTCGACATCGTGGAAACAGAAATATTCTATGCAGAGCTTCTGCATCATCTCAAATCCTGCATCCATCTTGTCTTTGGCGCGCTGCATAGGGCAAGGAGACTCGTCCCAGGCATAGCTGCGGGTCTGGCCGCCAAACTGATCTGAGCTTGCTGCTCCCAGGCTATGCCACCATGCAAGTGCAAACTTGAGCCAGTCTTTCATCGGTCTGCCAAGGACGATGCGATCCGGCTCATAATAATGAAATGCAAGTGGATTTTTGCTTCCGACTCCTTCAAAAGGAATCTTGGAGATCTGAGGAAAATACTGTTTAGTCATATTAGTGGGATTAATTATTGTCTTTAATAGCAAAATTAATAATAAATGTGAGGAATTGTTAATTAATAGGACTATTTTTGTAAGATAACCACTACAAACCAATATGAATAAATCTTTTATCTATTTTATCTGCATAGTTTCGGCTATGGGAGGTCTCCTTTTTGGTTATGATTGGGTCGTAATCGGTGGAGCCAAACCTTTTTATGAACCGTTTTTCGGTATTTCAGGAAATGCAGTGATGCAAGGTGTTGCGATGAGTACAGCTCTGATCGGCTGTCTGATTGGCGCAATGATCGCAGGCGCACTGGCTGACAAGTATGGCCGCAAATGGCTGCTTACCTGGTCTGCTGTCCTCTTTCTTGTAAGTGCCATAGCCACAGGACTATTCAATGATTTTGTGTGGTTTAATGTCGCTCGTTTCATCGGCGGTATCGGTATAGGCGTGGCATCCACTCTCTCGCCGATGTATATATCGGAAGTCTCACCAAGTGCCATCAGAGGTAAACTCGTGAGCTTCAATCAGATGACCATAGTGCTTGGTATGCTGGCTGCGCAGATTGTCAACTGGCAGCTTGCTCAGCCGGTGCCTGCAGATTTTACCGAAGCCGACATCCTTGCTTCCTGGAACGGGCAGATGGGATGGCGCTGGATGTTCTGGGCTGAAGCTGTCCCTGCAGCCGCATTCTTGGCTTTGTCATTCTTTATCCCTGAAAGTCCGCGTTGGCAGGCTCTCAATGGCCAGAGAGACAAGGCCCTCGCTACGCTCGCCAATATTGGCGGACCTGCCCATGCAGCAGCTGAGATGGCCGCAATCGATGAGATGGCCGCTGCTGACGCAAAGCAGGAGAAGGCCGGATTGAAAGCTCTCTTCT
>CALEJC010000012.1 GCA_937898205.1 uncultured Bacteroidales bacterium | reverse complement strand
GCGCATAAATGCTTTGAGGATAGCGGTAATAGTGCCGTCGGGCATCTCAAGCGTCTTCATGATCTTGCAGACTGTGCCAAATCGGCTAAGGTCTTCTTCCTGAGGCTCTTCCACCATTACTTCATATTGAGGGACAGCTCCGATGAAGAAGTTGCCTTTTTCTGCGTCACGGATGAGTCTCATGGATTTCTCGCGACCGATTGTAATAGGAAAAATCGCTCCAGGGAAGACTGCAGCGTTGCGAAGGGCAAGGATCGGGAGGACGTCAGGAAGCTCGCTCTCGTCAAACTTCATGACGCTATCTCCTTGAAGTACAGGAATAATGCTCACTTCTGCCCCTGCCTGGAAATTAAAATCTTTATCTTGTATCATAATATATCTCTATTATTAATGACGCTTCTAGCCACTTCAGGACACAATTTTGCCAAAATGTCAGTAAAACTGATATTCTGAAGCCTAAATATATAATTGTCAATCTTTATGCCACAGTAAAAATGTAAATATCTTTTTGAATATTAAAAAAATAAGTCTATTTTTGTGGCTCTTTATACCAAAGTAGGTGAATATTTAAAATATAAGTAAAATGACTAAAGCAGAAATCGTTAATGAGGTTGCAAAAGCTACCGGCATTGAGAAAGTAACAGTCCAGAGTGTAGTTGAGGCTACAATGGAGAGCGTAAAGAATTCAGTTATCAAGGGAGAGCCTGTATACCTTCGTGGTTTTGGTAGCTTCATCGTTAAGCGCAGAGCTGAGAAGGCTGCTCGCAATATCACAAAGAAGACTACAATCGTTATCCCTGAGCACAATATCCCAGCATTCAAGCCTTCAAAGGCATTTGTTGCAGCCGTTAGAGACGAGAAGTAGTAATTTTAAAATAGTATAAGAATATGCCAAACGGAAAGAAGCATAAGAGACATAAGATGTCTACACACAAGCGTAAGAAGCGTCTTCGTTTGAATAGACACAAGAAGAAGTAGTCGAGAAAGGCCTGACGGGAGATCCGGCAGGCTTTTTCTTTGATTTATTTATCAAAACACTGCAATGGAAACCACAAAACCAGTTAAAGACCTAGTTGTTGATGTCTCTCCTTCAGAGGTGAGGATCGCGCTGATGGAAAACCATCGCCTGATCGAGCTTGATCGAGAGTCCAATCAGGGTCATACGTTCTCGGTGGGAGATGTCTTTCTTGGTAGAGTCAAGAAACTTCTTCCTGCTTTGAATGCTGCTTTTGTGGACATCGGTGACAGTAAAGAAGCATTTATCCATTATCTGGATTTGGGATTGTATTTTACAGCATTTGACAAATTTGTCAAAGAAAGCAACCCCAACCGTGATATGGCTTCTGTGTTTTCCAAGATGCCTTTAGGAGAGATACTCCCAAAAGAAGGACGCATCGAGGATTACCTCAAGCCAGGACAAATGATCATTTCTCAGATCATCAAAGAACCGATTTCCACAAAGGGTCCCCGATTGACTGCTGAGATTTCACTTGCAGGACGTAACATTGTATTGCTCCCCTTTGCACATAAGGTGAGCGTTTCCCAGAAAATCTCTTCAAAAGAAGAGAAAAAACGACTTGAGACTCTGGTCAAGAGCATCCTTCCGGCCAATTACGGAGCGATCATCCGTACTGCAGCTGAAGATAAAACAGCATCCGTTCTGGTTGCTGAGCTGCGCTCGCTCATAAACAAATGGGAGGGTTCTTGGGCAAAACTCAAAATCTCAAAAGGTGTCAACCTCCTTTTCACAGAGACAGACAAAACTATTGCTGTGCTCAGAGATCTCTTCAATGATACCTTCTCCAATGTCTATGTCAATGACAAGAGGTATTATGAAGATGTCCGCCAGTACATTTCGCTCATCTCTCCGGACCACGAGAAGATAGCAAAGCTCTATGATGGCAAAGAACCGATCTTCGATCATTTTGAGGTGACCCGCCAGATCAAGAGCTCATTTGGAAAGATTGTCCCTATGAGGCAAGGCGCCTACCTTGTGATTGAGTCTACAGAAGCTCTCAATGTGATTGATGTCAACAGCGGCACTCGAGCCAAGACCAACAATCAAGAAGACAATGTCTTTGAAGTCAACAAGATAGCAGCGGAGGAGATTGCCCGTCAGCTCAGACTCAGAGATATGGGTGGAATCATCATCGTGGACTTCATTGATATGGACAATGTCGAGCACCGTAACGAGCTCTTCAAGTTTATGAAGGAGTTGATGGACGAAGACAGAGCAAAGCACAGCCTGCTACCTCTCACGAAGTTTGGCCTGATGCAGATTACTCGTCAGCGCATCCGTCCGGTGACAGAGATCAACACAACAGAAAAGTGTCCTTTGTGTCACGGCACCGGAAAGATTGCCTCAACTGTGGTCATTGATGAGGAAATCGAGAGAACCCTTGCCGACCTGGTTGAAAAGGGACATAAGCAACTTACTATCAGGGTAAGCCCGATCCTGGGCGCCTACCTTAGCAGAGGATTCAATTCCTTTGTATGTAAGTGGAAACGCAAGTACAAGTGCAAAGTCAGACTGATTGAAATGACGGAGCATAGCATCCTGCAATATGAAATTATTGACGAAAAAGGAAGGGTTCTCTAGGAGAGCCCTTCCTTTTTGTATAGTTTAAAACCGGTTTATTCGTACTGACCTGACGGGCTCTTTGTGTCGCGGACTGAGACGTCCCAGATCTTGCAGCAGAGGTCTTTGCCATCAGGACCTTCTACATAGAGTGTGACAGTGTAGCGGGCATTGTCGTGAGCATACTCATGCACAGGGTTCTGCTCTGTGGATGTTGTACCGTCGCCGAAATCCCATCGCCATGAAGTGATGTTGCCATGACTCTTGTCGCGGAATGCCACAAGTCTGCTGTTGTCAATCACTGTGTGAGTCCATGCTGCCTCGACAGGCTTTCTGAGGTTCTCCTCAAGTGGCATCAAAGTAAAGAGACGCTGCATTGAGGCGTTGCCAAACATCCTGTGGTGAGGGGAGAGGTTCCAGAAACCATTGTTTCCACGACCGCCGTCGTAGTCGATGACGGCCCAGCAAAGACCGATCTTCTTACCCTCATAAAGCTTTGACTCAGTAGAGAATTGAGGTCCGTCAGGACTCGCGTGATCAAACGGAGTGATGTAGAACTCAAACTTCAATGTGCCGGCCTCGCCATGCTTGAAGTCGTAGCTGTAGGCGTAGTTGGCATAAGGAAGCTCCTTGAGCCACTGCTGCACGCCCCATGCCATGGTCCATGACTTTCCCAGAGTCGGAGGAGTCATGATGTGGTAGTTCTGTGCGTGCACGTTTTGAAGAGTGAAAAACGCGTCAAATCTGCTGAGGACTTCGGAGTTAAGACGGAACTCATCGACATGAGGACCTCCTGAAAGGTCTCCGTCTACAACGATCTCAAATGTGTCATTGCGGAGTCCGAGCTGGTCAAAATCCCAATAATCGTCATAGGCCTCATAGTAGAAATAGAGTCTGTTGAGACCCTCTACCCAACCAACTTTTACCTTGATGTCAAGAGTTGATTTGTTGATGCCTTTGTGCTTGCGGCTATCGTCCCACATCTCTTCAGTAGGCACAATGTAGCTGTCAGGTACCATATCCCAATCAGAAAACTCTCCATCGATGCGAGGGATCGCTAGTCTAGGGAACTGAAATACCTTGAAGCCCGGTTCTGTTACCTGCACTGAAGTATCTGTGCCGGACTTGTCCTGAGCATAGATATCCACAGGCTGTGCAATAAGAGCAGTACTGCCGCTAAGCAGCAGTACTCCCATTAAAATTCTGAAAAATCTCATATTAATATTTGTAAAGCTCTACCTTGATGAAGCTAGGGTTAGGTGTGCCGAAGTTGAGGCCCTGTCCTGAATAACCCTCGTCGATAGCATAGAGGACATCATAGCGGAGCTGAATCTGGTCACCATTGAGCCAACGTCCCTCAATCCACTTGCCGTCCTGGTAGTCACCCTCTACAACCTTTGCAAGACCTACTGTGCCCTTGCCGTCAGTTGGGAGGAATGTTACTCTGACATTTGAACCGAGAACTACAAAGTTGTCCTCGCTCTCCTGGATGATGATTGCATAACCCTGAGCATTAGGATTGTATGTGCCACCTGTGAGCTGAGGAGCGCCACCATTTCTACGGCCGCTTGAAACGAGCTCAACCTCAACGATATACTTGCCCATAGTGCGAGTCTCCTTAACCTTGAATGGATCTGAACCCTTCACCCACGCACCGTGGATTCTGTCCTCAAGCGTTTTCTTGTCAACCTTGCCCTCGATAGGATAAGGCTTTCTCAGCGCCTTTATTGATTCAAGGTCACTCGG
>CALEJC010000011.1 GCA_937898205.1 uncultured Bacteroidales bacterium | reverse complement strand
CACCATAGACTGAGTTGAACTTGTGGACGATCTCTCTTGTCTGCTCGATCATCGGCTCCTGATCCTCTCCCACAGGCACGGTAGTAGCCTTGAATGCGGTGATATCTGCAGCCTGGCTGATCGGATAGCAGAAAAATCCGACAGGAGTGCCTGCCTTGTTGTCTCCACCCTCGCTGAAACCACGAAGCACCATTTCCTGCTTTACGGTAGGATTGCGCTGAAGTCTCTGCACAGTGACAAGGTTCATGTAGAAAAATGTCAGCTCTGTGAGCTCACTGATCTGAGACTGGATAAAAAGAGTGGATTTCTGAGGGTCAAGGCCTGCCGACATATAGTCAAGAGCCACCTCAAGGATGTTTTGACGCACTTTTTCAGGGTTGTCTGCATTGTCAGTAAGTGCCTGAGCATCAGCAATCATGATAAAGATCTTGTCAAAAAGTCCGCTATTCTGGAGCTCTACTCTACGTCTGAGAGAGCCCACATAATGTCCTATATGAAGGCGACCGGTAGGACGGTCACCTGTAAGAATGATTTTGCCCATTAGTCTGTTACTTGTTTAAGACCCTCAATAACTTTTGCTTCAACCTCCTCACAAAGCTCTACATTGTCTTTGAGGAGCTGCTTTACGGATGCGAGACCCTGAGTGAGTTTCTCGCCGTTGTAGCTAAACCAGCTACCGCTCTTATGGATGATATCCATCTCGATGGCAAGATCCACAATCTCTGCGACTCTGCTGATGCCTTCGCCGTAGACGATATCAAACTCTGCCTTCTTGAAAGGAGGTGCCATCTTGTTTTTAACGACCTTGACCTTAGTGCGGTTGCCAAGAGCCTCGTCGCCGTCCTTGATCTGAGTGGCTTTGCGCACATCGATGCGCACTGAAGCATAGAACTTGAGGGCATTACCACCGGTAGTGGTCTCAGGGTTGCCAAACATGATACCGATCTTCTCACGAAGCTGGTTGATGAAGATACAGCAAGTGTTGGTCTTGGAGATATTGGCTGTGAGCTTGCGGAGCGCCTGACTCATCAGACGAGCCTGCAGGCCGACCTTATTGTCACCCATCTCACCTTCGATCTCAGCCTTTGGAGTCAGCGCTGCGACTGAGTCGATCACAACGATGTCGATTGCGCCACTGCGGATGAGGTTGTCAGCGATCTCAAGAGCCTGCTCGCCGTTGTCCGGCTGCGAGATGAGAAGCGTATCAAGGTTTACACCCAATGCGGCTGCATAGGTGCGGTCAAATGCGTGCTCAGCATCGATCATCGCGGCGATACCACCTGCTTTCTGTGCTTCTGCTATAGCGTGGATTGCAAGAGTTGTCTTACCACTGGACTCAGGACCGTAGATCTCTACTATCCTTCCTCTAGGATAACCGCCGATGCCAAGTGCGTGGTCGAGAGCAATAGATCCTGACGGAATCACCTGCACATCCCACTGAGGCTGGTCACCCAACTTCATTATCGTTCCTTTGCCATAATCCTTCTCGATCTTGTCGATGGTAGCCTGTAAAGCCTTGAGTTTAGCGGCATTAATTTCAGCGGCCTGAATTTCAACTTCTTTTGCCATAATTGTCTTTGTTAAATGATTATTTAAAGTTTTTCATAAAAAACAAATATATATATTTTTCGTTAAATTTGTGGTAACTTTTGGTTTGATATACTCGGATAAAATGCAAAAAATCGTCATAAAGGAAAAATTGCTTGGCATGACTCAAGCAGAGCTCATCGAAGCGGCAAAGAATTGCTCGCTCAAAGCTTTTGTCGGAAAGCAGCTTTCGGACTGGTTGTATAAGAAACGCGTTCGCGATTGGGACCAGATGGTCAACATTTCCAAGGCCGCCAGACAAGCGCTAAGCGAGAAGTATGACCTGGGAGTGGAAGCCCCTGTGGGCAAGGCCCTCTCCAGTGACGGCACTAAGAAGTATCTGTTTTCCGTCACCTGTCCCAGAGGCGCTGCAAGTGATGGTGGAGTGAGATATGAGACATCTGCCGTAGAAGCAGTGATGATTCCTGACGACGATCGCAAAACTCTGTGTGTGAGCTCTCAAGCCGGATGCAAGATGGGCTGCAAGTTCTGCATGACTGGTCGCCAGGGGTTCCACGGCAACCTCAGCGCAGCCGACATCCTCAACCAGTTTATCAGCATTGACGAGTCGGAGGGTCTGACAAATACCGTGTTTATGGGCATGGGAGAGCCGCTTGACAACTACGAGACAGTATCAAAAGTAATAGATATCCTGACAGCCGACTGGGGCTTTGGATGGAGTCCTAAACGCATAACAGTCAGCTCAATAGGTGTCATCCCTACCCTTGAGCGCTACCTCAAGGAGCAGAAGTGCCACCTCGCCATCAGTCTTCACAATCCTTTTCCTCAGGAGAGGCTGGAGATGATGCCTGTGCAGAAGGCCTACTCAATCACCGAGATTGTCAGGCTCATCAAGCAATATGATTTCAGCGGACAAAGAAGAGTCAGCTTTGAATACACAATGTTTGCCGGACACAACGACACACCGCGACACGCCGATGCTCTTCTGAAACTGCTCAAAGGTCTGGAGTGCCGAGTCAACCTGATCCGCTTCCATAAGATACCGGATTTTCCGTTTGAGAGCAGTTCGGCCCGAAATATGGAGTTATTTAGAGACAGACTTAACGACAATGGATTAATATGCACGATACGTTCATCAAGGGGAGAAGATATTTTAGCCGCCTGCGGAATGCTTGCAGGACAGCATCAGCAGCAATAGCACTGCTGTTACTTGCACCACTTGCAGGAGCACAGGAATACCCCAACAATCTCTCATGCGACAGCGTAGACCCTGCCGCAGACAAGCTTTTCTTCGAGCGCACACGCAAGCAGATGGATAACATCCGCCGCAACCAGAAGCGCCCGACAGTGGGTTTGGTGCTCTCAGGAGGAGGCGCCAAGGGAGCAGCAGAGGTGGGAGTGCTCAAATACCTCGAGGAGATGAACATTCCTATCGACCTGATCTGCGGCACCAGCATCGGAGGTCTGATCGGAGCAATTTATTCCATCGGATATACCAGCGATGACATCAAAGAGATCTTCCTGAGTCAGGATTGGGATATAATATTGAGCGACAAGGTTTCATATACTCACATGCCTTACAGCTCCAAGATATCCCAATCACAGTATCTGCTCACTATACCATTTCAGCTTGGAGACATCAAAAACAATAAGATCTTTGGAGAGCCTCACAGCAACAGCAACGCCTTTGCAGCATCGCTTCCAAGCGGCATCGCCTCCGGCTTCAACGTCAATAACCTGATCAGCTCATTGACAATCGGTTATCAAGACAGCCTTGATTTCTCGGCACTTCCGATCCCCTTTGTCTGTGTGGCTGCGGACGTCGTCTCCGGAAAGGCAAAAAACTGGACTTCCGGCTCGATGATCGACGCTATGCGTTCGACCATGTCCATCCCGGGGCTCTTTACTCCGCTCCGCACTTCAGATGCAGTGCTTGTCGATGGCGGCACCAGAAACAATTTCCCTTGCGACCTGGCGGTGGCGATGGGCGCTGATATCATAATCGGCGTGGACCTCTCACAGGCTCACCTGGTCTATGAGGACATCAACAACATCGGCAATATTGCATCGCGCTTTATCGACATGCTCAGCAACGACTCATATAATAAAAACGTCCAGATCCCGGACATCTACATCAAACCTGACCTGAGGGGCTATGATATGCTGAGTTTTAACACAGAAGCAATAGACACGATGATCGTCAAGGGCTACGAAGCAGCACAGGCCAAACACGACGAGCTTGTGGAGCTCAAGAAAAGAGTCAGAAACATCGGTCCTCGCATCATAAGGAAAAAGGCTGTAAATCTAGCAGATAACGTCATCCAGGTCGGCAACATCTCATTTGAAGGCATCAGCGACAGAGAGTCCCATATTATGAGCCGAATGATTTTGTTCAGAGCAGGCGACTTCGTCAGGAAGGGTCAGATCGACAGCTCGCTCACCCTCCTCAAGACAACAGGCGTGCTCAAATCAGTCAAATACAGACTTGAAGGCAAGGAGGCCCCATACAACCTGATTTTTGATTGCGAGTCCGCCGCACATAACAACTTCAAGATTGGCTTCAGAGCAGACACAGAAGAGTGGGCGTCACTACTGATACAGCTAGGCTTCAACAACAACACGCTCTCAGGGTCAAGGTTTAATTTTTCTGCCAAGCTAGGACAGAACCTCAAGGCCAAAATGCATTATGAGCTGGACATGCTGTCATGGCCTACTATCAATCTGGACGTCTCTGCCGCCAACTACAGAGGAGACCTGAGTTATGCCCAGATCAACGGCAGCAACAATATTGATGTCTCCTACTGGACTCACAAAGAGCAGCTTTACATCACCGATGCCCGCTGGAATAAGAGCAATTTCCAGATCGGACTCAAAAACCAATACATCAAGCTCGACGAAAACAGCTACCTCGCCAGTCTCATCACCCAGACTCTTTCCAAAGGAGCTCTTCAAGGAGACTATCTGGGAGCTTTTGTCAACTGGCATTTCTATAGTTTTGATGATTTCTACTTCCCTACCAAAGGACAGAACCTTGAGATCTTTGGTCACTATGACTTCGTCAAATTTGGCAGGCCTGATTTCCATCCGGTGATCAAGCTGGGACTCAACTACAAACCGGCCATCAAGCTCTCGGAAAAATGGGCAATAATCCCTGAAATCTATCTCAGAGCCATCATGAACACCGGTATGAAAGTAGACGACAGCGGCACATACAAAGACCTCTCGGTGATCCACACCAACTTTGTAGGAAGCACATTCCCGGGAAGATACACCGATACTCAGGTTCCTTTCTTTGCCATCAACGACATCATCAATGCCGACGAATACCTCACATCATTGACATTGGAGCTCAGATGCAATCCGTTTAAAAACATGTATCTGTCAGGCATGGCGGGTTTTGTGGAGAGCAATGACAATCTGGCTACTCTGGTCGGGGACTTCAATCCTGACATCTATGCAGTCGGTGCCCAAGCCGCATACCAGACTCCGGTCGGGCCATTGAAGTTCAACATACACTGGTCCAACAAACAGCAGTGGGGTGCCTACCTATCTCTCGGATTTGATTTCTAGACGATATTTGAGATTTTTAAATCCCGGCTTTTCCACGATGGATTCAAGCTTGAATCCCAGTTTTTCATAGGTCTTGCCTCCGTCGGGGTAGGAAGCATCGGCATAGCTCATCACATCGTCGGGCGACTTATCAAGGATAAATTGCTTCAGGGTGCGACTCATGCCGCCCAGGACACGCACTTCGCTCAGCGAAGCATAGCGCACCCATTCGTAGGAGCTCACCACCCTATCGCCCTTGAGCCAACGGCGGGCATTGGAAAATGCAGAAACTCCCACCAACGTGCCAGGCGGGAGAGTCATCTCGTTGCGGCCTGTCGTGCGCTTGACAAAGATGCCATAGCAATAACGGCAGCGCGTCGCTCCAAGTCTGTGATATTGAGATAGAAATGCCGCAGCTGCAGACCTGTCTATGCGACGGATTTCGCAATTGCGGGCATATATGCTAAGCTTCATCTGCTACGGCCTTATTGTAGCAGTCGCGGCACAGCGGCTCGTAGACATCCTTCTCACCCAGAAGCACGAGGTCGCTGCTCTTTGACAAGCGGTGCGAATGGTTGGCCAGGTTGCCACAATGCACGCAGATTGCGTGAACTTTCTGAACATCCTCGGCGACAGCCATAAGCAGAGGCATCGGGCCAAACGGCACACCTTTGTAGTCCGTGTCAAGACCGGCGATGATCACTCTCACACCGCGGTTGGCCAGCTTCTGGCACACCTCCACGAGTGAAACATCAAAGAACTGAGCTTCGTCTATGCCGACAACCTGCACATCGTCAGGGATCTCAAGCATAAGAGCCGGATCGTTGATAGCCTGGGCGTTGATCGAATGTGCATCATGGCTCACCACATCCACATCAGAATAGCGCACATCTATCGCCGGTTTGAAAGTTCTGATCTTTTGGTTGGCAAACTCTGCACGGCGCAGACGACGGATGAGTTCCTCTGTTTTTCCAGAGAACATTGAGCCACAGACAACTTCTATGCAACCCGATTTTTTATGATTTTCAGAAAACATTGTTTAGATTTGTATTTGCGAGGACAAAGATAGAATTTTTATCCAATGAGCACAATAGCAAAAGGCACTTTATACATCGTCCCTACTCCTGTGGGAAATCTGGAAGATATGACTTTTAGAGCTATCAAAGTTCTGAAAGAGGCCGACTTGATCCTCGCTGAAGACACTCGCACAAGCGGAGTCTTACTGAAGCATTTTGAGATCGAAGGCAAGCTGCTGTCTCACCACAAATACAATGAGCATCAGACAGTTGGGATGGTCAAGGAGAAGATTCTTGCCGGTCGTAGCGTGGCCTTGATCAGCGACGCCGGCACTCCGGGGATTTCAGACCCGGGCTTCCTGCTTGCCAGAGCTTGTGCAGAAGAAGGGATAGTGGTCAGCACCCTCCCCGGCCCGACCGCCTGCATCCCTGCCATCGTATCCTCCGGTCTGCCTTGCGACAGATTTAGCTTCCAGGGCTTCTTGCCACAGAAGAAGGGTCGCCAGACCATTTTAAATAAACTTTCAACCCAAACAGAAACTATGATCTTTTACGAATCCCCAAGGCGTCTGGTCAAGACGCTGGAGCAGATGGCCGAAGCCTTCGGTGAAGGCAGGCAATGCTGCGTGAGTCGAGAAATCTCCAAACTACACGAAGAGCACAAGCGAGGCACTATCGCCGAGGTGCTCAGCCACTTCAGAGAGTGCGAGCCCAAAGGCGAGATCGTGCTTGTTGTAGCGGGCGCCCCTGAGCAGAAAAAAGAGCACAGAAACAAGTATAAGGATTTCTCCGACGATGAAACAGAAGAGCAATAGTCCCGTCTTTAAGGTCGGCGCTATTTGTCTCATTTTCCTAATTATCGGTTATCAGGTAGCCTTGTTTGTGAGCAAGGCGGCTGCGCTGAAGATTGCAGCCAATCGAGACCAGGCCGACACCGTCTATATCGTCAAATACATTCAGCATCCGGAGTCTGCAAACGCCGATGCGGGCACTTCTACGCCGCGGATTGATACCGTCCGCCGCGAGGCAGAGCATGCTCCCCTTGTGCAGGCAGCACGCGGGCGCACCCGCAGGACGGAAACATTCGCCTTCAACCCTAATACCGCTTCGCAAAGCGAATTGCAACGGCTGGGCTTCAGCGAGAAACAGGCGGCAGCAATCATCAAATATCTCGAGAAAGGCGGGCGCTTCAGGCGCAAGAGTGATTTTGCGCGCTCGTTTGTGGTCGCGGATTCGGTCTATCGGCGACTGGAGGCCTATATTGAGATCCCGTTGACTGATATCAACAAAGCGGATTCGGCGGCATTTGACGGCCTCCCCGGGATCGGCGGGTATTATGCGGCTCAGATGATCGCCTTCCGCGAGAGGCTGGGCGGGTATTCGCACATCGGGCAACTACTTGATATATACAACTTTGGACAAGAGCGCTTTGACGGGCTGTCGGACCTGATCTTTTGCTCTCCGCCGAAGCCATATCCGCTCTGGACTCTCGATGTCGAGGAGCTCCGGCAGCACCCATATATCTCTAGTTATCAGGTGGCTAGAGGGATAGTGCGTTTCCGGGACAATGTCCCTGCGGAAGAGCTCAGCGTGCAAGGTCTCATCGATGCCGGAGTGATTTCAGCCTCTCAGGGCGAGAAGCTGTCTAAGTGTCTGATTGAAGGGGGCAAAATATAAGTTGCCGGCAGCTTGCAAAAGTAGGCTCGCTGCTTCTTGAAGAGCTTGGACACTTTTCCGCAAATTATGTGTAAATTTGTGAGATAGTGATATGAGCTTCTTAAAGGAATATAACTTCTACTTGAGGATGGAGAGACAGATGTCTGTCCATACCGTCAGTGCCTACTGCGCTGACGTAAAAGCTTTTATCGAGCACCTCGACGAGCGTGGAGTTGCAGAAGACCAAGCTGGTCCGGAGCACATAGTGGATTATCTTCAGGGCCGGTCAGAAGAGCTGTCCAAGCGCAGTCAGGCAAGAGTTTTGAGCTCGCTCAAATCCTTTTTTGACTTCATGGTGCTTGAGGGATACAGGCAAGACAATCCGTGTGATGTCGTGGATGCTCCTAAGCTCAACAAATATCTCCCGGAAGTCCTTTCTGTAGAAGAGGTCGGCGCTATCATCGAGTCCGTACCCCTGAAAAACTGGATGGGGCTCAGAGATAGGGCCATCCTTGAAGTGCTGTATGGATGCGGGCTCAGAGTGAGCGAAGTCTGCGGCCTCAAGTTAATGAACATTTTCTTCAAGGAAGGATTTGTCAAGGTCCTGGGCAAAGGAAATAAAGAGAGGCTGGTCCCTCTTGGAGAGATGGCTGCCGATAGCATCAGAGCCTATCTAGAGGCTCGTCCCGCACTTAAAAACCCGTCAGAAGACCTGGTCTTCATCAACAGATTTGGAGAAGGCCTGAGCAGGATCTCGATTTTTAACATGATCAAGAAACATGCTATACTTGCCGGTGTAAATAAGGAGATCTCACCGCATAGCTTCAGACATTCATTTGCGACACATCTCATAGAAAACGGAGCCGACCTTCGCATCGTGCAGGAGATGCTGGGACATGAATCCATCCTTACCACAGAGATATATACCCACATAGATACCCACACCTGGCAAGCGGATATTTTACGTAATCACCCGCGCAAGTGAGATTTTTGAAAAACAATCCGTATTTTTGTATCCTATGCGCAGATTTTTATTATTGATACTCTCCGGATTGCTATTCTTTTCATGTGGAAAGAATAAGGACACACATATAGATTACAAGGACGTCTTCATATACTACGGCTCAGGATACAACAATCTCAGTTCATCGCTGAGCGGCAACATCAGCACCCTCAAGCGAGGGACCTACATCCCTGACCGCAAAGACGACAAGGCTATGGTCGTATACTGCCAGAACACGTTTTCCAGCAGCAACTACAACACGCCTAACGTATCTCATCTGGTGTGGATATACAAGAGCGACAGCAGAGTCATCTGCGACACGCTCAAGACCTATCCAGCCACACTCAACAGCGCCACCACCGAGTGCCTGAGCATAGTACTAAATGATGTAGACGCCAAGTTTAAGTCCGAGTCCTATGGTCTGCTTGTATCTTCTCACGCGACCGGGCACCTGCCATCAAGATATTTATATTCAGACGAATACAAAAGCATCAACAACCGCCCTTGGAGCACTGCCCTATCTGCACTCGAAGAAGAGCAGCAGTACAACTACCCTCTCACCAAAACCATCTGCGCCTACTTTGACAAGGCTCCGTCCAATAGCATAGAGATGGAGATCGAGGACTTTGCCAAGGCAATCCCATTCAAGCTCGAATACCTGATCTTTGACGCATGCCTGATGGGCGGAATAGAGCCCGCCTGGGCGCTGAAAGACGTCTGCGATTATATGATTGCATCTCCTTGTGAAGTGCTCTCGCAGGGCATGGACTACAATACTATGGCCAGCAGACTGCTCGGCGGCACTTACCCGGACTACACTTCCGTCTGCACCGACTATTACAATTTATATATTTCTCAACCGGACGAGATCAGCAAATCAGCAACCATTTCGCTTTATGACATGAGCAAGATTGGGGCTGTAAAAGATTCATATTCAGCAATATTGAAGGCCCATGCAGAGAGTTATACGGCATTGCAGGAGAAGGACAACACTTCAAGAAAAGGCATCCAGGGCTATTTCTACAGAGAGACCTATCCTAAGCAGTATTTCTATGACATCAGAGACCTTGCGAGTGTGATGGGCGCAAGCGAAGAGCAACTTGCCGATCTTGATGTGGCATTGGACAATTTTGTCGAGTACCACCTTGAGACTCCATCGTTTTTCGGCACAGCTCTCAGCAGATGCAGCGGACTTAGTGTATATTTGCCTCGCAACGACTGGTCAAACCTCAACAACAGTTACAAAGGGCTTAGCTGGTCTCAGGCAGTTAATGCATTGAAATAAAAGAAGAAAGGTTTGGAATAGTAGCAAACTTTAACTATATTTGCGCGCATTTTTAAACTCATTTGGGTTTGGTGCAATGGGATCTGATCTCGTATCAGATTGAGTAACACATTTTTAACAATTAAACAAATGCAACATTTTGAGCTTAACGGCCAGGTTCGTCAGGCCGCAAACAAAGCCGCTCTTAAGGCTTTCCGCAGACAGGGTCTTGTACCTTGCAACCTTTATGGATGTGGTATGGAAAACATCCTTTTCACAGTTTCAGCAAAAGATCTTAAGGGTGCAACCAACACTCCTGCAGCTTTTATCATTGACCTTAATCTTGATGGTAAGGTTTACACTGCTGTTCTTCACGAGCTTCAGTGGCATCCGGTTACAGACGAGTGCCTCCACGTAGACTTCCTCGCTGTAAATGAGACTAAACCAGTATCTATCACTGTTCCTATCGAGATCGTTGGTCATGCAGCCGGTGTACAGCAGGGTGGTAAGTTCTATCAGAGATCACGCGACATCCGTATCTCTGCTCTCATGAACAACCTTCCTGACATCGTAAAGGTAGATGTTACTTCTCTTGGTCTCGACAAGAGGATCAAGGCTGGTGATGTAAAGGTTGAAAACGCAACAGTTATCACTGACAAGGATACTATCATCTGTGGCGTTAAGACTACCCGTAACACTGCTAAGGCATAAAGTGACGAGCTGTGTCTGAAAAAACATATCTGGTAGTAGGACTTGGCAACATTGGTGCTGAGTATGCTACGACAAGACACAACATTGGATTTATAATATTGGATGCTTGGGCTCAAGCATCCAATATTAGCTTTACGCCAGACCGCTACGGCGACATCGCGTTGATCAAGGACAAAGGCAGAAAGTTTTACCTTCTCAAACCTTCAACTTATATGAACCTCAGCGGCAACGCTGTGAGATATTGGATTCAGAAGCTTGACATCGACATCCAAAGCACCATAATTATCTGCGATGACGTCAACCTCCCATTTGAGACCATCAGGATGCGCAAGGCAGGAAGTGATGGCGGACACAATGGACTTAAAAATATCTGTGATCTCCTTGAAACCAGCTCATATCCACGCATCAGAGTGGGCGTCGGACACGACTATGAGCAAGGTCGTCAGATTGAATATGTTTTAGGAAGTTTTTCAGAGGAAGAGTGTAAAGTGATCCCTGAAATCGCCAAAAAAATTATTGAAGGTGTGCGCACATGGGCTTTTGTCGGAGCAGAAAAAGCGATGACATCATTGAATGTAAAGCCTAAAAAAGATACTAACATATAGAAATACAATCATTTTGATTAAAATTTCTTTGCATGTAAATATTTTTTTTATAACTTTCGCAAACAAACTGATAACTCAACTTTAAAATTATATCATTATGGAGAATCTCGTAAAGAAAATCGCTGAGACTATGGCAGTTTTCTCAGCAAATGCTGAAGCACAGGTGGTTAAGGGTAACAAGGCAGCTGGTGCTCGTGCACGCAAGGCAGCTCTTGAGCTCATGAAAGACCTTAAGGAGTTCCGCAAGGTTTCTGTAGAAGAAGCTAAGAAATAAAAAAAAGAGTAATATTTTACTTTTTTGTGCAACATTTCTAAAACCTGTTGCATCTATGATGTAGGTTTAGGTTTTAGTACACGTCTGAGAGTCGGCGAGCCGCGAGGCTGCTGGCTCTTTTTTTTGTTGATATCAATAAATTTTGCGAAATTCGCACTCCCTTAAATGGTTAAATTATTTTTATAGATATGAGAAGAAAAATCGTTGCAGGAAACTGGAAGATGAACACCACAAAAGTTGATGGTGTTGAACTCGCAAAGCAGGTAGCAGAGGCTTCTGCAGAAGTACCAGCTGAGGTAGGTCTCGTAGTGGCACCTCCATTTACTCACCTTTGTGCAGTGGGCAAAGCACTCGCAGGATCAAAAGTTGAGCTCTCAGCTCAGAACTGCGCAGACCACACAAGCGGAGCATATACAGGAGAGGTTTCTGTTGATATGATCAAGGCAGTAGGATGTGCATGGACCATCCTTGGACACTCTGAGCGCAGAGAGTACTACGGTGAGACTGACGAGAAGCTTGTAGAGAAGACCAAGCTCGCTCTTGCTGCAGGTCTTGGCGTCATCCTTTGCGTGGGCGAGAAGCTTGAGCAGAGAGAGGCCGGTAAGCATTTTGACGTCTGCGCAGAGCAGGTTAAGAATGTGCTTTATCACTTCACTGCTGAAGACATGAAAAACATCGTCATCGCATACGAGCCTGTTTGGGCTATCGGCACAGGCAAGACTGCAACATCTGAGCAGGCACAGGAGATCCATTCATTTATCCGCAACGTTGTTGCTGAGAAATTTGGTGCAGAGGTGGCTGAGGATATGAGCATCCTCTATGGCGGCTCATGCAAGCCTTCAAACGCCAAGGAGCTCTTTGCTCAGAAGGATATTGACGGCGGCCTCATCGGTGGTGCAGCGCTCAAGGCTGCTGACTTCATCGAGATCGCAAAGTCATTCTAAAAGACACAGAGGCAGACGCCGATGCGGCTACTGCTACTCCAGAGCCATACTTTCTCACCTTCGAGTCTTATCACTTCGAAGGTGAGATTTTTTCTTTCCAGGATCTCAAAATCTGTCGTCCACGAGATATCTGCCCTCACTTCCTGAGAGAGCTGATACGGCATAGAATAAAAATTGACGGTAAAAAAGTCAGAGGTATTGTCAGTCTGTGCTCTGAATTGCATCTTGTCCCTATGAAACGCCATCTGACAGGTATTGGCTTCATAGATGAAGTGCTCGGTGCGTCCAACCTGAAGCCTGACTGTGTCGCTTTCAGAGAAGACGTTCATCAGTTTGCTCTGACCACACGAAGCCAGAAGAAGTGAGCTCAAGACTATCAACAAAAAGCGTTTCATAAATTAATCTGTTTAACTATCACCTCTGTGCTTCCGTCCTTATACTGGATTCTGGCACGGAGTGCTCCTGATGATACAATAGTAAAATAGCCATCCGGACCAGGAAAGACCGCCTTGCCATTATAAAGCCAAGTTACACTCTCAACATCTTTGGCATTAAAAACTCTCAGAGGGATTTTGCTTCCATACGGGAAGCTACCGTCTTCGTTTCTTGGCACTCCGGTCAAGTAGATATAAGGCAAGGTATCCTCTCTGTAAACCTTGGTGCTGAAACTAGAATTCAGACTATATAGTTTCTCTCCGTCTACACTCAGGACTATATTAAGATCATATTCCGTCAGACTCTTAAGCCCTTCAAAAATATATGCTTGCCTGCTATCATCTATCTCCACACTGCCAGTCTCTTCTCCGTCTGTCCAGCTCAGAAGAAGCGTAACATTTTTACCTGAGAGTATCGGGTCGACAGACCATCTCACGATAGCGGCATCCTGGAAACTGATTATATCTTCAATCACCAAAGGTTCGATCACATCAAAGCTGACCGAGCCATCATCCTTTAACTGTATATTACTGAGCACCAAGCGAGAGGATGTCTCACTCCAAAATTTAAACGGATCCGCCGACTCGGTACCATAAACAGTCACTCCCGGACGAGGGAAAAAAGCATCTGCCCCGCTTTGCGGATCGGCGACAGCCATCACAAGATGAGCACATTCGTGATCCGGGTTATTGTTGATCTGATTTTTAAGCCATCGCTCATAAGCAGTCATGACTGTCCCATAATAATCAGAATAGCCCGCTTCGGCAGAAGATTGATCCACGTGAATAAGCCTCAAGCCAGAGCCTCCCAGACTCCTATCCCTTCCTTCCGCCTGACGGCATTCAATCAGGTAATACTCCCCTTCCCGATCTCCCAAAGCCTTCAGATATCTTCTGCCCCTATCAAGCGGCTCAAGGACATATTCGCCCCTCTTGAGGGTA
Organism: uncultured Bacteroidales bacterium; assembly: GCA_937898205.1. GTDB lineage: Bacteria > Bacteroidota > Bacteroidia > Bacteroidales > UBA932 > Cryptobacteroides. The sequence goes on along the minus strand of CALEJC010000011.1, from coordinate 10,844 downwards.
TCACAGATTCCTAAGCCAAGAGACTCCATCTCGACAGCACTAAGGTTTGGGGGGCTTGGAAGTTCTGACGATCTCATGAAATAGTCCATCAGAGCACTATGCCTCAAGCCCGGAGACACACCTCCGCTGGCATCGTTGTCAGTATCATAGAAATCAGGCAGCCCCAGATAGTGTCCAAACTCATGACAAAGCTCGATGATATCGGCATCAACACGCCGGCTGCCTATGAAGGCATATTCACAACAGACGCACACATCATTGACAGAGCTGCCATCCAGAACAAACTGAGAAGAAAAATCCGACAACCTGAAATATTGTGGCCAGATGCCACCCGCCTCGCCTGTAGTGGCTTCACTGACCCCGGCACATATCAGGTAGACCAGATCATATTGTGAAAAATCCACAAAAGCATCTGCAGCATCACATGCAGACTTGACGGCATCCACTATCAGAACATCTTTGCGATCCGGGTAGTTGGCACCATAGTAGCCAAGGGGTTTAGAGAGAGTTACCGTGGGAGCAATATCAAAGACAAAACGGCTTTTATCAGCATATTGATCCGCCCAATACTGCTGAGCAGAAGAAACCCTCTGCTCAAGAATCTCATGAGACAGAGTCATTTCCTGGTCCTGAAACTGCACGGGAATAAAGATAGCCCGCACTGCTGCCAGCAATATGCCTAAGAAGGTTATCACGTCTTATCCGGTTTAGTTCTCAAATATACAAAATTTGATTTTAAGAATAGCCATAAAATGGCTATCTTTGAGATTGCATTTCAAGAAATAGGTAAAAAGAATATATAATGAAGAATTTTGTAGAAGAGCTCAAGTGGAGAGGCATGATCCATGACATCATGCCAGGCACAGAAGAAGAGTTGCTCAAGGGTCCATCATCAGCCTATGTCGGCATCGATCCTACAGGTGACTCACTGCACATCGGACATCTCGTCAGCATCATGATCCTCAAGCATTTCCAAGCTTGCGGGCACAAGCCATATGCATTGGTAGGCGGAGCAACAGGCATGATCGGCGACCCATCGATGAAGAGTCAGGAGAGAAACCTCCTTGATGAGGCCACCCTCAATCACAATGTGGAGTGCATCAAGGCTCAGCTTTCAAAGTTCCTGGATTTTAATTCAGATGCAGCCAACAAGGCAGAGCTTGTCAACAACTACGACTGGATGAAGGACTACACCTTTATCAACTTCACTCGCGACATCGGTAAGATGATCACTGTCAATTACATGATGAGCAAGGACTCCGTAAAGAAGCGTCTTTCAAGAGATTCCAGCGAAGGCATGTCGTTTACAGAGTTTACATATCAGCTCTTGCAGGGCTTTGACTTCCTACACCTATACCAGACAGAGAACTGCAAGGTGCAGTTGGGTGGTGCTGACCAGTGGGGTAACATCACAACAGGCACAGAGCTCATCCGCCGCAGCTGTCAGGGCGAAGCATTTGCTCTCACTTGCCCGCTCATCACCAAGGCCGACGGCGGCAAATTTGGCAAGACAGAGAAAGGCAATATCTGGCTTGATCCGGAGCGCACAAGCCCTTACCAGTTCTACCAGTTCTGGCTCAATGTGAGCGATGCAGACGCAGAGAGATATATCAAGATCTTCACCATGCTTGATCGTGAGACCATCGAGAGTGCGATTGAAGCACACAAGGAGTGCCCTGAGCGCCGCGAACTTCAGAAGCTCCTCGCCAAGGAGATCACAATCATGGTTCACGGAGAAAACGAATACGAGACTGCTGTGAAGGCATCACAGATGCTTTTTGGCAAGGCCACAACAGAAGACCTCAAGAGCTTGGACGAGAAGACTTTTCTGGCAGTATTTGACGGAGTGCCAACCTTCCAGATCGAGAGCAGCAAGCTCCCTTGCGGCATTCTGGATGCGCTTGCAGTAGAGACATCCATCTTCTCTTCAAAGGGAGAAGCACGCAAGATGATCCAGCAAAACGGATTCAGCCTCAATAAGGCCAAGCTCACTGATATCGCATATAACCTCAGCGATGCAGACATGATCAACGGCAAATACATACTCGCACAAAAAGGAAAGAAAGATTACTATATCATTATTGTAAATGGATAAACCGGCAAGTACAAGACAGCTTAAAGTTGCTCGCGAGCTCCAGAGGGAGCTCGCTGAGATAATTCGCAGCAAAGGCATGGCGATGTTTGGCGGCAGCATGATTACCGTCAGCGAGGTGCGTATCAGCCCGGATCTCAGCATAGCCAAGGTGTTTGTGAGCATATTTCCTTCAGCCAATGCGCCCACTGCTCTCGCAATTCTTGAAGAAAACAAGAAGGCTATACGTGGCGAGCTTGGCCGAAAAGTAGCTTCTCAGCTTCGCATCGTGCCTGAGTTTGACTTCATTCTCGACACGACTCTGGACTACGCTGAGCACATTGACGAGCTTTTAAAGATGTAGTACCGTGGACGGGAGCCTGTTTATAGCTATCAGGTATCTGTTTGCCCGCAAGTCACACAACGTCATCAATGTGATTTCGGCAATCAGCGCTGCGGGCATGGCTATAGGCACTACCGCCCTTATCCTCATACTTTCCATCTACAATGGTTTCAGCGCCATCATTGAGAAAAACATGTCCGACATTGCGCCGGACATTCTCATCTGCAGAACTGACGGCAGGACATTTGTTCCAGACGATGAGCTGACAGCTAAGATTGACCAGACTCAAGGTCTCACAAGCGTCAGCCACATCCTGGAGGAGAGCGTGCTCATCAGTTATAACGACTCCCAGACAATTGCAAAGGCCAAAGGAGTTGACCGGCAATTTGAGCAGCAGTCTCCCCTGATAGACTATGTTACCACCGGAGAATTCAAATTGCACAAAGGAGAGCTTGAACAGGCGGCGGTGGGCGTACTTCTGGCAAGACAGCTGAACATCAATCCCAGATTTCTGGAGAAGCTCACACTTTTCTACCCTAAATCTGACGCAAAATTTTCTCTACTCTCCCCGCTTAACTCAATAAACAGCGAGAGATTGGTGGTAGAGAGTCTGTTCAGCGTCAACACATCTATCGATAAGGAGCTGATAATTATCCCTATCGAGACGATGCAAAGGCTGTTAGGAACTACTGACCAGGTGGTCTCCTCTATTGAGCTCCGCTGTGAGGAAGGGCAAGTAAAACAAATAAAGAAAGAGCTCTCCAAGCTCCTCGGCGAGGAGTTTTCCGTGTTGGACCGTCTGGAGCAGGACCCTTCTTTATATAAGATGATGCGCTACGAGAAGCTGGCCATCTACATGATACTGATATTTGTGCTCGTCATCATCGCTTTTAATATCTTTGGCAGTCTCTCTATGCTCATTATCGAGAAAGAAGACGATATCAAGATATTAAGTGCCATGGGAGCAAGCAAGAAGTTTATCAAGAGGATTTTTGTCCTTGAAGGCTGGATGGTTTCGCTTTCAGGTCTCTTGGTTGGACTCATCCTGGGAGTGGGACTGAGCCTGGCACAGCAGCATCTTGGACTGGTAAAGATGCCTCAAGGATTTTTCCTGCAAGCATATCCGGCTGTGGTACAGTTTTCAGACGTCATCATTACTGCCGTTTCGGTGGCAGCCATCGGCTTTGTAATAGCATTACTATCAATCTCAAAAAAAGAGTTTAAAACACTATAAGACAATGGAAGAAAAGTTACTCTACCCTATCAAATTCTGCACTTTGCAGGACGACTACTGCTGGGGAAGCGAAGTATTTAAAGTCGCTGACCTTGGTTACAGGGATTCTCTCGTGAGAGAGGGTTGGCTCGCCGGCAACAGCCTCAGCGAGGTGATGGACACATATATCGAGCGCGTGGTCGGCGACAGAGTATTTGACTTCTATGGCAGACAGTTTCCAATCTGCGTGAGGGAGCTCAACGTCAAAGGCAAATTTCCGCTCATCGTGCACCCTGACGATGAGATTGCTGCCGACAGATATGACTTCCTCGGCAAGCAGAAGATCTGGTATGTGGTCAGCGCCGGCAAAAATGCCCAATTGGCCATCGGCTTCAGAAAAGACACCAACGCAAGTGAGCTCTACGACCGCTGCAGCGAAGGCAACGCATTTGAGCTCCTCAACATCATTCCTGCTCAAGCAGGCCAGTGCTTCCAGATTGCACCGGGCACGCCTCATGCAGCCTTCGGCGAATTGCAGATTCTCGAGATAGCTGAGTCGTCACCTCTTGATTTCTGCCTTTGCTCATGGGGGCAGGAGCTCTCAAGCGAGGAGTTTGACCCTCAGCTAGGACTGGTGGAAGCTCTTGACTTCATCTCATATAAGGCATATAAGTATACAGATCCTCAGGGCGATCTCCTTTGCGACCTCAACGAGCTGTCAGTCAGAAAGATCATATTCTCAAGCGGCCTCCGTGTGAGCAGCGAGCAGAACGATGGTTTTGTGCTCTACAGCTGTGTCAAAGGTGGAGCAACAATCGAGATCGAGGTACTCGGCCAGACAGTCGAGTATCACTTCAGCAAGGGCGAAACAATGCTGGTGCCTTCAGAGTGCCATACATTTAATCTCATCCCTGACGAGGATGACGTGGTGCTTCTTGAGAGTTACATCAATCGTGTCGATGTCGACAAATATATCAACCCTGATGCCGAGGATCATCTTGATGATGACGAAGACAACGATGACGACCTCTTCCACCATCACCACGATTGTCATTGCGGACATGTACATTAATAGATTAAAGATATGAAAGGCGTATACATTTTTATGGCAGACGGCTTCGAGGATGTTGAAGCTCTCGCAACAAGGGATGTGCTTCTGCGCGGTGGCGTGGATGTCAGACTCGTGTCCATCAGTGACGACCCGATCGTCAACTCTGCACACGGACTGATGGTAGGTACAGACGGACTCATCGAATATTTGGACTGGGATCATGAGGACACCACAGCTCAGGATTTCATGATTTTTCCAGGTGGCCTTCCAGGCTCAAGCAATCTCGCAGGCAGCAAGCCACTCATCTCGGAGATGAACGCACACTATGCTCATGGCGGAAGTGTTGCTGCCATCTGTGCAGCTCCCGGACTTGTGCTTAGCCAACTTGAAGATACAGAAGGACTTGAGTTTACCTGCTATGACAGTTTTGAGGACATGCTCATCCAGCGCGGAGCCAAGTTTAATCCACAACCTGCAGTTAAGAGCGGTAGAGTAATCACCGGACGATCTGCCGGACATGCCATCAGTTTTGCCCTGGAAATCCTCAAGGCTATCAAGGGCGAGGAGACAGCAGAAAAGGTTAAAAAATCAATGTACCTCTAACCGTGGAAAGCGTAAGACTGGACAAATACCTTTGGGCTATCCGCATCTTCAAGACTCGCAGTGAAGCCACAGATGCGTGCAACGGCAATAAAGTAAAGATTGCCGGAGTGAGCGCAAAGCCTTCAAAGCTCGTCAAGGTGGGAGACATTATTGAGGTGCGCAAGGTGTCTGTAACCTATACCTATAAAGTACTAGCCCTTGCGGAAAAAAGGATGGGAGCGGCGCTTGTTCCTGCCCACGCAGAAAATCTCACACCACAGGAGGAGCTCAGTAAACTCCAAATCCCGCGGGAGACCATTGTGATGAGTCGCGACCGCGGGACTGGCCGTCCTACTAAAAAGGACAGAAGAGTTATTGATAGTCTGATGGATAGCTTCTACGATGAAGACTTTGATTAGTCTCTTCTAGCTATCCCGATATAGTAAAATAGCGTTGCTAATGAACCAAGGGCTGCAATTACGTAGGTATATGCAGCCCATTTTAGTGCATCTGCTGCATAATCCTTGGTCTCAAAGTCCACCACACCTGCGCCTTCCAACCAGGCCACGGCTCTGTTACTTGCATTGATCTCCACAGGGAGAGTGACAAAGCTGAAGAATGTCGTCAATGCAAATAGCGCGATGCCAAACCACAGCAAGCCTGGAAATACCTCCACAAAAAGGACACCCAGCAGAAGCACCCATTGCACTGTATTGCTGGCAAAGCTGACAATCGGTACAAGCGCAGAGCGAAGCTTCACCGGAGCATATCCTTGAGCATGCTGAAGCGCATGGCCGGTCTCGTGAGCCGCCACTGCACACGCAGCAATTGAAGCGCTGGAATACACGCCCTCGCTCAGATTGATAGTCTTATTAGTCGGATTGTAGTGATCGGTCAATGTGCCTGCGACTGACTGCACCTGCACATCCGTAATGCCGTTTTGCTTGAGCATCAACCTGGCTATATCCGCCCCTGTGAGCCCGTGTGGAGACGGAACTTTAGAGTACTTTTTAAACTTGCTTTGTAATACTGTCTGGATGATCCAGGAGAGGACCATCACCAACAACATAATAATCCAGATATTCATTTTAAGTTAAGTTAAATATTTATCTATTCTGCTACCAAAGTAACTGTATTTTGATGAACTACTGAAATCTCATTGAGCGAGCAAAGCCCTGTCTCCGGGATCTCAAGGCCTTCTACCGGGAGATAGATGAGACCTTCAACAGGCTGCAAAGGCAAAATCTTGATTGTCAAAGGCTGCTCATAAATCTCAGGTGCATACCTCTTCAGGCCAAGAACCATCGGCTTGCCATTATAGAAATTGTCTGTCAAAAACCTGTCACCCAGATATACTCTGGCCACATCTCCTGTATAGTTGATGTTAAGAAGCACATCATTCTCTGCAGTGAGATTGTCAGGAAGGAGGATTTCCCACTCTGATGCCTTTTCAAAATCATCATCTCTTGGCTCTTCGGCGGCACCTGCTATACCAATTGTGATTTCTCTGAGAGGCTGGCTGTATTCTTTAATCTGAAGAGTAGACACTCTAGGCTCAGCGAGGATCATGGACACATTATAATGGCTGAAAAGGCTGCCATATTGTGCTCCAAGACTATTATTATACAATGACAGAGACTTGAGCGGCGGATATACTGAGACAGTAACATCTCCGCTAGTATCAGTCATATTGATATTTCCGTTGTCAAAACTCAGCTCCGCATCACTGAACACAAACCTCTGCTTGCCGGCAACTTCTCCCTTCCAAAGTTTGAGAGACTCCTCAGGAGAGAGCACAAGGATATGACATACAGATCCATCTTCATTATTGATGGTATATCTAGGCTCCAGGCCGGTATTCTTCTTGTTCTTTACGACCTTTGCACCGTCGGCAAATACAAACTCCGGTTCTATGCCTTCGATGGACATAAAAGCATATACGCTCTCATTATCCGAGTCGACCTTAGCTATCGGCTGAGCAAGAGCATAGATGATATTTGCATCACCCACTTCAAAGTTAAATGGGATGATAAAACTGCTTCCAGCCGGGATATCCATAGGTTTTGACGGCACCTGAAGCAACCCCTCCGGAAGGTTCAGATTAAAGCGGACATCTTCTTTCTCAGAAAGATCCTTAAGTCTCTGATAATTGTTGACAAATATATATCCATTGCGTCCGTTGGTCCTGACTGACCACCTCACGAGAGAGTCACACTGAGCATCAGGAGAATACTGATCAGGAAGCATAGAAGGCATAGTTGTCATCTCCGAGCCGAAGTCTGCCAGGAAGAGATGGAGACGTCTGAGCATGTGATAGTGAGGGCTGGACTGACCAAACTCTCCGAGAGGAGCCTGATAGTCGTAGGTCTTCATCGGAAGATCATTGTAGTTGGTCATCAATGTGGCCTGCATCTCATTGAGGTATGTCTGCTTGCTCTCAGGGTTTGTCCCTCCATGATACATATAATATCCAGGAAGATTACTTCCCGATCCCAGTTTTACGAGCAACATAGAGTAAATATCCATCGGGGCGATACTGATGCGTCTGTGATAGCTTGGGAGCATACCGCCTCCGAGCTCACATGTGAAATATGGATACTTCATATCTTCTGCAGTATCCTTGGATGACCCCTCAGGAAGCTGCTCGGTGGCAATCACGGTTGAGTTTCTGAAGGCTCTGAAAATATAGCACTTAGGGTAGTCGCCAGGCATCTCATCCAAAGTCCTGTCCCAGAAACCGTCTACATAATCGCCATAAAGAGGAAGTATCTCTCCATAGGTGATAGGGCCAGTGAGATTTGGCCAACCTGTGCGTGTATAAAGAGGAAGATCAAAGCCGTGTTTCACAGCAATGGCTTTCAGATTTTCAAGGTGAGACCCTGGTCCACGGTATTCGTTGTCCAGCTGCACTCCGATAATCGGACCGCCATCTTTCCACATCAGGCCTTTTACCTGAGTTGCGATCTGTCTATACCACCTATCTACTTCTGCAAGATAACGAGAGTCGTTGCTTCTCAAGCGAAGCCCGCTCTGCACCATCCATTCAGGGAAACCGCCATTGCGACATTCGCCGTGTGCCCAAGGTCCGATGCGAAGCACGATCGGAAGACCCAACTCGTCACAGATCTCCACAAACTTGCGCAGATTGCGCTGCCCTGTCCAATCATATTGTCTTTTCAACTCTTCATGATGAATCCAGAATACATAGGTAGCAATGATATTGATACCTCCTGCCTTCATCTTAAGGAGCTCGTTGCGCCACTCATTCTCAGGATATCTGGAATAATGAAACTCACCCATCACGGGGAGGATATTTTTACCATTGAGGACAAGACTCTGATCGTTGACAAATAGAGTCTGACCATCAGGATTTACCGCTGTTCCAAGCTGGAAATAGCTTTCAGACAGCACTCTAGGAGAATCCTCAAAAGTGATTGTCACATCTTGGGTATTGCCACCGCATGAGCTCAAGAGAAGCGCAAGACTAAGAAAAATACAAATCGATCTCATAAATAAAAAGTAGTAAACGGTATAATCACAAATATAAATAAAAAAATCGCTATGCCCATCGGACATAGCGATATCTAAGATTTATAATAGATTACTTGCCGAAAAATCTTTTTAAAAGACCTGCAAAACCTGCGCCATGACGAGCTTCATCCTTTGCCATCTCGTGTACAGTGTCGTGGATTGCGTCATAACCAAGCTGCTTTGCGCGTGTTGCGATTGCGAGTTTGCCCTCACATGCGCCAGCCTCAGCTTCTGCTCTCTTCTGAAGATTGGTCTTGGTATCCCAAACAACCTCTCCGAGAAGCTCAGCAAACTTTGCTGCATGCTCTGCCTCTTCGTAGGCATATCTCTTGAACGCATCAGCAATCTCAGGATAACCTTCTCTCTCAGCCTGACGGCTCATGGCGAGATACATACCAACCTCTGTGCACTCTCCGATGAAGTGATCCTTAAGGCCTTGGGTAACCTCTGCATCATCAACTACACCGTCACCGATCTTGTGCTCACAAGCCCACTTTGATCCGGTCTCTTCAACCTCTTTGAACTTGTCTGACTTTACGTGGCATACCGGGCACTCTGCTGGTGGGTTCTCTCCTGTGTGGACATATCCACATACAAGGCATCTGAATTTCTTTTCCATATCAATACTAGTTTTTATGTGTTGCTTATTTTGAATAATTCTAATTTACAGTACAAAGGTATGAATAATTTTTAAACTTACAATAGCTCTACTAAAAATTTTTACTATTTTTTCGTATCTTTGAAATCAATTACAGAAAAAACTAATAACATCTATTTATATTCTTATGAAAAAAACCATCTTTACCGCATTGTGTGTTGCAATGGCAGCACTCGTGTCATGTTCGCCAAAGGTAGAACAGACCACTTCTTATCCGGCCCCTCATCTTGAGAAGAGAGGCAACGTGACTCAGCTCATCGTAAAGGGCGAGCCTTACCTTGCACTCGCTTGTGAGCTTGGCAACTCTTCATCTTCCAGCCAGAGCTATATGGCTCCTTATTGGGACGCTCTTCAGGAGTCAGGCGTAAATACAGTTCTTGCTGTGGTCAGCTGGGAGCAGGTTGAGCCAGTTGAGGGTCAGTTTGACTTCACAGTAGTCGATCAGTTGATCGCCGACGCCAGAGAGCACGATCTCAAGCTCTCTATCCTTTGGTTTGGCAGCTGGAAAAACGGTATGAGCAGCTACCATCCAACTTGGGTCAAGAAAAACAATGACAAGTATTTCCCAGCAAAGACAAAGGCAGGCGACAAGCTTCCTATCCTCAGCACTCTTTGTGCAGAGACCCGCGATGCTGACGCCAGAGCCTATGCGGCAATGATGGAGCACATCAAAGCAGTTGATTCAGTTGAGCAGACCGTCATCATGATCCAGATGCAGAACGAGGTGGGTCTTCACGGTTGGACTCGCGACTACTGCGAGGCTGCCAATGAGGCATTTGCAGGCCAGGTACCTGAGGCTCTCATCAAGTATCTCGTGGAGCACAAGGACCAGCTTCTCCCTGAGACTCTCTCAGCTTGGGAGAAGAGCGGATGCAAGACAAGCGGCACATGGGAGGAAGTCTTCGGAAAGAACGACCGCACAGACGAAATCTTCATGGCTTGGAACTACGCATCATATATGAATAAAGTATCTGAGGCCGGCAAGGCAGTTTATCCGCTTCCAACATTTGTAAATGCCTGGATCGTGCAGCCAGAGGACACTCGTCCTGGCAACTACCCTTCAGGTGGCCCTCAGGCTCAGAACCACGATATCTATCGTGCTGCAGCTCCAAATATTGACATCCTCTCACCAGACATCTACCTCAGCAACTTCCCTGAGATCCTCCAGATGTACTCTCGCAGCGGCAACCCAGTCTTCATCCCAGAGTCTAGAGCCGGTCAGGGCGGTGCAGCCAATGCTGCTTATGCTATCGGCGAATGTGGCGCCATCGGTTATTCTCCATTTGGATTTGAAAGCAGCGCTACAGCTCCTTCAAACGACACATTCAACGCATTCTACAAGAAGGCCGACAATGCATCTAAGCTCATCCTCGATGCTCAGGCCGAGGGCAGAAT
>CALEJC010000010.1 GCA_937898205.1 uncultured Bacteroidales bacterium | reverse complement strand
CCAAGAAACTTCCCATCGATGTGAGGTATGCACCCCATGCTGCAAACTGAAGGAAGTTCATGATAATCAGCTGAAGGCTGACAAGAGATTTTTTCATATACAGTTGTGTTTATATTAATCGTTTTAGCATGCAAAAATAAATGATTTTCGTGGGAAAAACACTATCTTTGAAGAATGAAATTTACACTATCATGCGTTGACCCTCATTCTAGTGCCAGATGTGGTACTCTGCACACAGACCACGGAGACATCCAGACTCCGATTTTTATGCCTGTAGGCACTGTGGGTTCGGTCAAAGGCGTCTATCATAGAGACCTAAAAGAAGACATCAAAGCCGAGATAATCCTTGGCAACACATACCACCTATATCTCCGTCCGGGACTCGACACACTCAAAGCAGCCGGAGGACTCCACAAGTTTGAGTCGTGGGACAGACCCATCCTCACTGACAGCGGCGGATTTCAGGTGTTTTCTCTCAGCCCCATCAGAAAGCTGACAGCTGAAGGATGTAGATTCAGCAGCCACATAGATGGTTCAAAACATCTTTTCACTCCAGAAAACAACGTTGACACTCAACGCATTATCGGAGCTGACATCATGATGGCTCTGGACGAATGCTGCCCGGGCGACGCTACTCACGCCTATGCGCGCAAGAGTCTTGACCTCACCAAGGGCTGGCTGGAGAGATTTGACAAACGTTTCCACGAGACAGAGCCGCTCTATGGCTATTCGCAGTGCTACTTCCCGATTGTGCAGGGCTGCGTCTATCCCGACCTTCGCCGCGAAGCTGCCGATCATGCAGTGCAGATGGGAGCTGACGGCTATGCCATCGGTGGACTTGCAGTGGGTGAGAGCTCTGAGCAGATGTATGAAACAATCGAGCTGGTGTGCCCTCTGCTCCCAAAGGACAAGCCAAGATATCTGATGGGTGTGGGTACGCCTGTCAATATTCTCGAAGCCATCGAGAGGGGAGTTGATATGTTTGTCTGCGTTATGCCTACCCGCAACGGTCGCAACGGTATGCTCTTTACCTGGGACGGCATCATGAACATGCGCAATGCCAAATGGGCGGAAGACTTCAGCGAGATCGATCCGCTTGGTGCGTCTTTTGTGGACCACAATTATTCAAGAGCCTACCTCCACCACCTTTTCAAGGCAGGGGAGATGTTTGCGGCAATGCTGGCAAGCGAGCACAACCTGGCTTTTTATCTTGACTTGGTCAGAGAAGCCCGCAAGCACATCCAGGCAGGAGACTTCGCCGCATGGAAGAAGCAGACAGTAGAACGCATTAGCAGAAGGATGTAAGATGTTGGGGATCAAAAAGATAGACTGGTACATAGCAAAGACGTTTATTCTCACGTTCTTTGTGGCGTTGCTGCTTATTATCGGCATCGTCATCATCTTTGATATCTCAGAAAAAATCGACTACTTTGTTAAGAATGAAGCACCGATAAAAGCAATCATTTTTGACTATTATCTCAACTTCATCCCTTATTTTGTCAACATGTTCTCGCCGTTGTTTGTGTTTATCACGGTGATCTTTTTCACTTCCAGGATGGCATCAAACTCAGAGATCATCGCGATTCTCTCTTCCGGAGTGAGCTATAAGAGGATGCTTGTCCCTTATATAGTCTCATCCATCTTCATCGGTCTCATCTCTCTTGGACTGAACCTCTTTATCATCCCACAATCCAATGTCACAAGAGTGGAGTTTGAGAGCAAGTATGTCAAGAAAAATGACACCTTCAACCTCCGGGACCTTCACTATCAGATTGCGCCAGGACAGTTTGTATACATCGAGTCATTTAGCCGCTGGAACAATACTGCCTACCGCTTCTCGATTGAAGACATCAAGGACAATAAACTTGTCAAGAAAGTCTCTGCAGAGAGCGCAAGATGGGAAGAAGAGACAGGAAGCTGGAACATGCGCAAGGTCCTCATCCGCGACTACAGCCAAGGCCTAACCGATGAGATCGTCTACAAAGCTCAGGTCGACACAGTCATAGAGTTGAAGCTCAAGGACCTCTTTAACAACAAGAAGACTGTCGAGACTCTGGATGCAGCAGAGCTCAGCGACCTGATCGAGACTCAGAATCTGCGTGGCGACGCCAACGTGATGTATGCGCAGATCGAGAAAAACAGGCGACTCGCGCTTCCGTTCTCGGCAATAATCCTCACCATCATGGGTGTCACGCTGTCTTCCCGCAAGAAACGAGGCGGCATCGGTTGGAACATCGGCTTGGGCATCGCCCTGGCATTTGGATACATTTTGTTCCTTCGCCTTAGCGAAATGTTTGTCTACACCAACACGCTTCCGGCTTGGATAGCGTTGTGGATACCAAATGTACTTTTTGCGATTATTGCCGCATTCCTATACTCTAAAGCACACAAATAATCTAGAAATGATAGTAAAAGTCATCAACAAGAGCGACAATGCTCTTCCACAGTACTCTACAGAATTTGCATCCGGAATGGATGTCAGAGCTGCCAATTTTGAACCCATAGTGCTCAAGCCACTTCAGCGAGCAATGGTTCCGACCGGCCTCTTCCTTGAGATCCCTCAGGGATATGAAGTACAAGTGCGTCCAAGAAGCGGTCTTGCTGCCAAGAGAGGCATCACAGTGCTCAACACTCCAGGCACAATCGATGCCGATTACAGAGGTGAAGTGTGTGTTATCCTGGTCAATCTCAGCAATGATGACTTCACAGTCATGAGAGGGGAGCGCATCGCTCAGCTTGTGCTTGCAAAACACGAAGTGATCGAGTGGAAGGAAGTTGATGAGCTCGCCGAGTCCGGAAGAGGCGCCGGCGGCTTCGGCAGTACAGGAGTAAAATAACAATGGAAATCAAAGATCTATACGAGCTTTACCTTCGGTGTGACTGCAAGGTAACCACAGATAGTCGCAATATACAGGGTGGAGAGATCTTCTTTGCACTCAAAGGAGAAAACTTTGACGGCAACCAATATGCACTCTCGGCCCTTGAAAAAGGAGCAAGATGGGCTGTGGTAGACTGTGGCAATCTGCCCAAAAGAGCAGAAATCATCGTCGTAGAAGACAGCTTCAAAGCCCTTCAGCAGCTTGCCATCCATCATAGAAAGCATGTCCGTGACGGCAAGCTTCCGGTGATCGGTCTCACGGGCACCAACGGCAAGACCACCACCAAAAACCTCATTGAGGCTGTCCTCGCCCGCAAATACAAAGTCACAGCAACAAAGGGCAACCTTAACAACGATATCGGAGTGCCGCTATCCTTGCTGAGCATCACCCCGGACACAGAGATTGCAGTGATCGAGATGGGCGCCAATCATCCTGACGACATCACAAAACTCGTGCAGGTGAGTCAGCCGGACTATGGTCTCATCACCAATGTGGGCAAAGCCCATCTGCTAGGCTTCGGCTCATTTGAAGGCGTGAAGGCCGCCAAAGGCGAATTGTATCGCTGGTTGGGTGAGCATCGCGGGTCTGTGATATTTGTCAATGAAGATGACCGTGACCTCCGCGAGATGGCATCAAGACAGCCTTCTCACAGCTACGGCTACGGCATGAAGTAATGCCGTTACCGGCGTCGGTGCCACAGAGGCCGTCGGAAGCCAGCCATGAAACGGAAAAATTGCCGCTTTTACACCAAAACCGAAAATAGCAAACACATACATTATCAATAAAATATCCTGCTGCTGTTTTGTTACGGTACCAATAATTCCTCCATAAGAAAAATCCGTGGTTCCGGTATAAACAAACAGCAAAATCATACCCATAAAAGCAAATGCCGCACCACCAATCGAATAC
>CALEJC010000009.1 GCA_937898205.1 uncultured Bacteroidales bacterium | reverse complement strand
AGTCAGTTGCTTTACGCGACAATGACTGGTTCTGGTATGCGGAAACGGCCTCTGGTGCACACGAGTGTCGTTACGAAGAGCCAGATGGCTGCTGGAGATGGTCTCATAACTAAAAGTGGGTGATAAACGAGATCGTTTACCAACCACTTTTGTCAATTTGTACCAGATCTTACCTGCGACGCATAGGCATCATAGGAGTGATCTCGCTAGGCTCAGGGATGCAGTCGCCGATGAGTCCCATCATGATGATAGCTTCAAGGTTCCACTGAGCGACGCCATTGGTGCTCACTCTCTGGCTTTCGATAAATGGCACCAAAGCATCTGAACCCTCTACCGGAGTGCCGCTGACAAGGTCTACAAAATTGTGATTCTGGTCTACAGCTCCATTGAGGAAACGCTTCCATGCAAGATCCTTGCGGTACTGATCATTGAGGATATCTGCGGCAAATGCAAGCAGACGTGTCTGGTTCCAGTGACCCCACCATCTCTTATACTTCTCATTTTCAGGAAGATCACGGATAGGATCATTCTGCGGCACTGTATACCAGCTAGCATAGTCGACATAGGTCTTATTGAAGCCCTCATGGCCGATAGCGTCATAAACCTCAAGCATCACCTCAAATCCGCCCTGAAGGTTGGCAAGGTGGTTGGAATTTGTAACCCAATCAGGATCACCCTCATAGGTCAGGATACCTGTCTCTGGATCGTAGCCGTAAGGACCCTTGCCGGTGAACAAGCTATTTGGAAGGTTAGAGAGTGACTCCATACCTGCGATGATCTTATCATAGTATTTCTGATTGCCGGTGCGCTCCCACTCTGTAAACCAGTTGCCCACAAAGGCAATCCAGTCTGGTCCCCAGCGCAGACGTGTAGGCTGAGCAGTAGGGTACTGACTGCGCGGCTGAGCCACGCGAAGCGGATCAAACTTGAGGGTAGTATAGTCGGCATCTGCAGCCTCGCTCATCAGGTCACCCATGCGGTCATCGCAAGTCAGGTAGTAGTAGAACCTCTTCCACCAAGCCTGACCGATGCGTGCCTCCTTAGCGCCACAGCCCCAGTGAGAAACATTGTGACGAGTGCCAAGTCCGGCCATCTCGCCGATGTGATATACGTCCACCTCTGAAGTGTGACGAGTCATGGCAGTAGCAAGGCGATAGATGTCCTCGCGACCTGTGCGCACAAATGCATACCACAACCAAAGATCCGGCTCAAGCTCGGTATTAGCCCATGCATTGCCGCCGATATCATAGTTCCAAGTGTGACGGGCAGCTGTGTATGAATGCATCACATCGCCGTAGTTCCAGAAGCCATACCATCTCTGAGTCTCTATAGACTGCTTGTAATACTCGATATAGTTGTCGATCTGCTTCTCCATCCACTGGCGGGTAGCATTGCCGTTTGGATCTGGAAGGCCCCATGTGCCAAAGGCCTTCTTGGCATTGAGGTACTCAGGAGTGGCCATAATCTGGCTGATGCTCTGGCATGTCTGTGCGATGGCTACAGACTCGTCGCGTGTCGGCATGACAGCATAAGGCACGAGAGTGAGTTCGCTTGTGCGAGAGACGCCATAAGGGGTCGACATGCCCTCCTGGTAATCTTCGTAGGCAGAGTTAAGGTCGTGACCTTCAGTGTCATAGTGGCGCATATCCATCGCCTCGCCACGAGGACTCCACATCCATACTCTGATCTTGCCCTCGGCGTTTATCATACCCTCTACCTCAAGCTCGGTAGGGTAGGACTGCCAGAAGTTTTTGAGAGAGATGCCAAGACCGCCGCTCACATCACCTGCCTGCACATAACCCTCGGCTCTGTTGCCACCGGCTGTGCCTCTCCAGCTGCTTTCTGCATTTGTTCTCTTGCGGATGTCAAATCCGTCAGGAGTCAGCTGAGTAAGGCGGAAGTCGCTCCAATCTGCCCAGTCGTCAATGAGTTTCTGACCGGCAGCATTGTATTCTGCGCGATTAGGAGTCCTTTTGCCCTCAAACTGATCCTGAGTGAGGTTGCGAGAGCTCTCGTGCATGAGGAAACGACGTCCGGAAAGAGGCTTTGCAGACTCGCCCCAGAGTCCACCGTTCTCTCCGGCAAAGCGGATATGGCGGTTGTGGATCTCCTCTCTGAATGGAAGGGTAAACTCTACGCCAAGACCATCGATGAAATCTACACTCTGCTCGCCGTCGTAGATGACTGAGTGAACCATCTTGATGGCTGCGACATTGTCATAAACATAAAAACGCACGCTGAATGGAAGCCACTCGCGTGAGGCATTTGCATGCTTGCCATCAACCTTCACCACTGCAAGCACAGGGCCGCTCTTCTCGAGAGTGACCTTCTCGATCTTGCTCTCAAAGTCGTGGTATGCAAGGATCCCCTTATTTTCCTGACTGCGGTCCTCAAGACTTGCTACTAACTTTCCGTCAGTTGCTACCGGGACACCGTCTATTGAAATCGACTGGATGAGGGAAGCGCCGCTCTTGGCAAAAGTAATCTCCTCTATGCCGTTGTTGATCACGATAGCGCCCTCTGTCTCGCTGGCTACTATGCCGTTGACTGGCTGTGACGCAGCCTTCTTCGCAGCCTCGCGAGCTTGCTTCTTGGTCAATTTAGGGAGCACTGAAAGGCTCATCTCTGTCTTGCCTGGGTCTACTGAAGTGGCAAGACCGAGCCATTTTACTGATCCGTCCTTATGGCGGGCCATAACCCAACTCTGAAGCGGAAGGGTCTCGCCATCGGCGCTCTTGAGCTCAAAACGGTTTCCGTCAACTACCTCTCCAGGAAGGAACGGAACGCCCCAGCTCTGTCCGGCAGGGGTCTGAGGCGCATGGCCAACCCACTGCAATTCAATCTCTTGTGCCCATAAACCTGCGGCCACAAAAAGAGATACAAGTGTGATAAGTGTTCTTTTCATATTTGGTTAAAATAATCTCCGTTTTAGCGCAATTTCAAAGATAGGAAAAAAATGTCAAGTTTACCCCTTCCTGATCAGCTCTTCGCTGAAGGAATAGAAACAATCGTCACATATAATCACATGGTCTATCAGACTGATATCACATAGTCGCAGAGCCTTGCGCAGGTTGCTCGTCTGGTGGATGTCGGCTGTGCTCGGCAACGGACTTCCGGAAGGATGATTGTGGATGAGGATGATAGCACTTGCGTGACACTCCAAGCAGCTGCGGATGATCTGCTTTGTGTTTAGGAGAGCTTCGCTCTCGCTGCCTATGCCCAGCTTCTGGCGACGGATCAGCTTGTTTGCCCGGTTGAGCTGTAGTGCCCAGATTTCTTCGTGCTTGAGACCCTTGAGAGAAGGAAGCATCAGCTCATACACGGTGCGGGCTGATGTGATGGGATGCTGGTGACCGTAGACTTGGGACTCGTTCATAAAACGACGGCCCAGCTCAAATGCCGCCATGATTGTGCATGCTTTGCTCACGCTGATTCCGGAGATTGCGCACAACTGACCGAAGCTCTTGCTACTTAAAGTGCAGAGCTGACCGTTGCAGTCGCTGAGTATTTTCTGTGATAGATCCAGGACGCTTTGCTGCCGTGTCCCGCTTCTTAAAAGGACAGCCAGGAGTTCTCCATTGCTAAGGCTGTCCACACCGGAGTGTACCATCTTCTCGCGAGGTCTCTCACTCGCACACATTTCTTTGAGTTTCATAGTTGTTTAGGGGTTTATGTTGTATTAAAAAGTCTTGGCTCTTTCTTTAAATGCCTGATCTTTAGGGAAATCCTCCCCGTTCCAAGCTCTTTTTTGTGTCCAGCTCTCGTCCGGGTCGCTCCAGAAAGGATGGCTAGAAGGTAAGCCAAGAGGCATGAAACACATAGAAGTCATATAAAGAGAGCCATTATTTGTATAAGGGTCGGAAATATCCGCTTGTTTGCCACAGAAACCAAGGCTCAGGAAACCTCCTTCGTTGTAGTTGTTCTGGGTATCAAACATTCTGTGGAGCACTGCTGTCAAGCCACATCTCACCTGGGCAGGAGTGAGCTCTTGAGGGAGCTTGTCCATCCAGGCGACAAGAGCAAGAGGCTGCATCGCTGCCATGCGGTATGTCGCCGAGCGACCGAAGATAGGGAAAGTGCCCTCTGGGGAAATGAATCTTTCCAGGATTACCGAGAACCTTTGAGCTCTGCGCAACTCGCTCTGGAAGAAGTCTTTATAGTTGATGCGTGAGCGCGCTCCGGCATCAATCATATTCTGCAATGTCTCAAGATACATCGGATGGAAGACATAGCTTGTGTAGTAGTCAAAGGCAAAAAGAGTCCCGTCTGCATACCATCCGTCGCCCACATACCACTCTTCCATCTTGCGTATCGTGGAGTTGATCCTATACATATCATAAGGCGCTCCCACCTTGGCAAGGAAACTCTCTATCGTTGACGAGAAGAGCAGCCAATTTGAATATGGCGGATCCACACGGCGGAGCTGAGTAAACTCCTCGATATATCTTTGTTTTGTGAGTTCGTCGAGCGGAACCCACAATGCGTCATAGGCGCGGATAAAGCTCTCTGCAAGAAATGCCGCATCAACAAGAGTCTGCCCCTCCTCTCTCCAGAGAAGATAGTCAGGAGACTGCGGGTCCACTGCATTTTTGTAACTCTGCAATGCCCACTCTCTCAGCTGAGCGCGCATCTTTCCTTCCTTGGTGTCGTCGTCCGGAAGTGCAAGCCATGGTGAAATGCCGGACATCAGGCGGCCAAAGCACTCCATATAAGTGACTTTGATGTTGCGGTTGTCCCAGCGTGGGCTGACTTCCACCTGCATGTTTTTCTGGAGCTCGCCTTTGGCCATGTTTTCAAGCACGGGCTGAGCCATCTGGTAGGCAAGCTCGCACCAATACTCACGGTCGTTGCTTTGTTGGGCGCGGGCGCCGGAAGATAAAACCAGCAGGCTGCTGATGATTAGGGTGAGGATGCGGTTCATATACGGCCACTTGAGTTCCTTGCATTTGAGAATGGTCTTGTCGTATGCCAGCTCGATGG
>CALEJC010000008.1 GCA_937898205.1 uncultured Bacteroidales bacterium | reverse complement strand
GTGATGGCAAACGATATCCAGGAGATTTATTCTCAGATAGATAGAAATAATGCTTTGATTATCGCTTTCCTTAAGAAGGGCGGTATCACAACTGAGGAGATTTCAGTGAGCATACCTCAGATTTCGGATAAGTTTGCCAACGAATATGGCAGCAATGACAGAGCTTTCCGCTATATCTCAACCAATGTGGTCACAGTGTGCACAGAAAATGTAGATGCTGTATTGGCCCTCATGTCAGAGCAATCAATCCTTCTCAAGAAGGGGATCGTGACAAGTGGTGAGAGATGGGAAAACCCTGTTGAGTTTAAATATGAAGGGCTTAATGATATAAAGCCTGAAATGATCGAGGAGGCCACCAGAAATGCCCGCGAAGCAGCTGAGAAGTTTGCCAAAGACTCTGATAGCAGCTTAGGTAAGATTAAGACTGCCAACCAGGGCACGTTTACGATTTCTGACCGCGATAGTAATACTCCGCACATTAAGAAGGTCAGAGTTGTGACCTCGGTGACCTATTATCTAAATAACTAAGCGAGCTGGATGCCGGCCTGCGCACAGCGCTCTCTCATCTCGTCTGGCCAGATCGCACTTTGAATCTCTCCGATGTGTGCTTTCCTGAGGAGATACATGCACAGACGGGACTGGCCGATACCGCCTCCGATTGTATATGGGAGTGCTCCCGATAACAGTTTATTGTGGAAGAAGAGATCCTTCTTCCACATCTGTTTTCTGGCCTCAAGCTGATGCAGCAGGGCACTTTGGTCTACTCGGATGCCCATGCTGGACACCTCAAATGCCATCTGCAGGACGTCGTTCCACAGAAGAATATCTCCGTTTAGTCCTTTGTATCCGTCTTCGTTGATGGTGCTCCAGTCGTCATAGTCGGCAGACCTGCCGTCGTGTATACTGCCGTCGGAGAGTTCGCCGCCGATGCCGATGATAAACACTGCTTTGTGCTTTTTTACAATCTCGTTTTCACGCTCTTTGGGACTAAGATGAGGATACATCTGAAGCAGCTCTTCAGAATGGATAAAGAATATCTCTTCCGGGAGCATCGGTTTGAGCTGCGGAAACTCTACATAAAGGCAGTTTTCTGTGACTTTGATGGCTTCGTAGATGTGTCTGACGGCTTTTTTGAGGAAGCATAGGTTCCTGTCGCTCTTGTCGATCACCTTTTCCCAATCCCACTGATCCACATATATAGAGTGGATGTTGTCCAGATCTTCGTCAGGGCGCAGCGCGTTCATGTCGGTGTAGATGCCTCTGCCCACAGGCGTGCCCAACTCTGCAAGTTTGAGTCTTTTCCATTTGGCAAGAGAATGTACAACCTCTGCTTTGCGCTCGTCCATGCTTTTGACAGGAAAACTCACAGGCCTTTCTACCGAATTAAGGTCATCATTGATGCCCGTCCCTGAGAGCACTACCATGGGCGCAGTAACTCGCAGAAGAGTCAGCTGCGCGGCAAGGTTGCTTTGAAACATCTCTTTTACTGCTTTGATGCCTTTCTCAGTGTTTTCTGAGTTGACAAGCAGGTTTGTATATGATGATGGGATTATGAGAGTCATGATTATTTATTTTGATGAGATCACATCGGCCAACGCTTCCATCGTCCTGATGCTGTCCGGGTTCATGCGGGAGCGGATTGTAACCATTGGTTCAATGATTTCGATCTGCTTCATCTGCTCCAACATTCCACGCATGATGCGTCCTGCGCTTGGTGCCCATGAACCGTTTTCTATCATTCCGACGGTGCGGTTCTGGTAGGCCTTCATCTGAAGGTGGTGGAGGAAATTATGCATTGCCGGGAATACGTTGCCGTCGTAGGACGAGGCTGCCACGATCATACGATCATATTTGAAGGCATCCTCAAGCGCTTCTGCGATGTCGTCACGGCAAAGATCTGTCACGGTGACTCTTTCTACGCCTCTCTCCTTGAGCATCTCAGCCATCTTGTGGGCTGCTGCTGCAGTGCCTCCGTGGATGGATGCGTGTGCTATGAAGACACCTTTGACTTCTGCTTTATAGCTGCTCCATGTGTCGTAGAGGGATATATAATAGTCAAGATTTTCATTGAGGACAGGGCCATGAAGCGGGCATATCTGCTTGATTTCGAGTGCGGCCATCTTCTTCAGCAGGATCTGAACCGCTCCGCCATATTTGCCGCATATATTGAAGTAGTATCGTCTTGCTTCGCATGCCCATTCCTCATCGTGGCTGAGTGCTCCAAATTTGCCGAAGGCATCGGCAGAAAAAACTATCTTCTCGCTCTGCTCGTAGCTGATCATTACCTCCGGCCAGTGCACCATCGGTGCCATATAGAACTTCAATGTGTGTGCTCCGAGGCTGAGTGTGTCGCCCTCGTTGACTGAAATGGTGCGACCGGAGAAATCGCTGTCATGGAAAAACTGGCCAAGCATCTGTATTGCTCTGGCCGATGCGACAAACTGCATCTGCGGATACTTTGCTGCAAGCTGTGCGATGCTGCCTGAGTGGTCAGGCTCCATGTGATGTATAACCAGGTAGTCCGGAGTCCTTCCGTCCAGACCGGCCTCGAGTTTTTCCATCCATTCGTCAAGGCAACGGTAATCAACACTATCCAGAATGGCGATCTTCTCATCTATTATCAGGTAGGAATTGTATGAGATCCCGTTAGGGATAATGTATTGGCTCTCAAAGAGGTCGAGCGTCATGTCGTCGACTCCGATATATTTAATGTTTTCTGATATCTGTGTTTTCATAAATGCAATTTACTAAAAAAACAAAGTTACTTAAAATTTTTAATTATATTTGCGTCGTGAATACATAATTTACTTTTAACTGTTTTAAGTAATTTTAATTATTAACCAGATGAAATCTATTTTTTCAGTCTGCTGCAAGGCGCTAGTGGCGCTTGTAGCGACTTTGGCCATTGGTGTGTCTGCGTATGCCCAGACTGCCGGTGGTAAAGTCATCGACGCAAATGGAGAAGCTATCATCGGTGCAGCTGTGATGG
>CALEJC010000007.1 GCA_937898205.1 uncultured Bacteroidales bacterium | reverse complement strand
TCGGATATATCTATCGCGCGGCTAAAAATCGAGCTCCACTATGGGGTGTTCCTCCGCACCGCACAACCTACTTCAACCACATCTTCGCCAGCGGTTATGCTGCCGGTTACTATGGATACCTCTGGGCTGAGGTGCTTGATAAGGACGCATTCGGCCTCTTTGAGGCTTCGCCAAATGGCGTATGGGACAAAGAGCTTGCGCTCAAATTCAAGCAGACATTCCTTGAGAAGGGTGGTTCGGAAGAGCCGATGACTCTTTATAAGTCATTTGCAGGCAGAGAGCCTGACACCAAGGCGATGCTTGTCAGAAGAGGTTTGATTGACTAAATTTTGAAAAACAACAATGAATAAGAAAGTACTTTTGATGATTCTTGACGGTTGGGGAGAGGGTGCTCACGACGCTTCAAACGTGATCTACACTCAGGGCGCTCCTTTCATTGAGAGCCTCCGTCAGAAATACCCTATGTCTTTCCTTCAGGCCTGCGGCGAGTATGTAGGTCTTCCTGACGGACAGATGGGTAACTCCGAGGTGGGACACATGAACCTCGGTGCTGGTAGAGTGGTCTACCAGGATCTTGTTAAGATCAATATTGCTTGTAGAGAGCATAAGCTCATGCAGAATAAGGAGATCCGTGCAGCATATGACTATGTCAAGTCGACCGGCAAGAAGCTTCACTTCCTCGGTCTCTGCTCTCAGGGCGGTGTGCACTCAAGCCTCAATCACCTCTATGAGTTCCTCGCTGAGGCAAAGAACGAAGGCCTTGAGGATGTATATGTACACTGCTTCATGGATGGTAGAGATACTGACCCTCGCAGCGGCCTTGGCTTTGTGAAGGAGCTTGAGGAGCAGATGGCTAAGACTACCGGCAAGGTGGCTTCAGTCTGCGGCCGTTTCTATGCGATGGACCGCGATAAGCGCTGGGATAGAGTCAAGCAGGCCTATGATATGCTCGTAGAGGGCAAGGGCGAGCAGTTTGCTTCTGCCCAAGAGGCGATCTCTGCTTCTTATGCCGCTGAGGTGACTGACGAATTCATCAAGCCTGTCGTGATTGCAGAGGGCGGCAAGCCACTCGCAACCATCTCAGAGGGCGATGCAGTGATCTTCTACAATTTCCGCAATGACCGCGCCCGCGAGCTCACAGCAGTGCTCACTCAGACAGATATGCCGGAGGAGGGAATGCACACAATGCCTCTTTACTACTGCTGCCTCACTCCTTATGACGCATCCTTCAAGGGCCTTCACATCCTCTTTGACAAGGAGGAAGTTACCGACACTCTTGGCGAGACAGTTTCGGCAGCCGGCAAGACTCAGCTTCGCATCGCTGAGACAGAGAAGTATGCACACGTGACATTCTTCTTCAATGGCGGTCGTGAGGTGCCGTTTGAAAACGAGAACCGCATCCTTGTAGCTTCGCCTAAGGTTGCAACCTATGACCTCAAGCCTCAGATGAGCGCTATCCAGGTGGCAGACAAGCTTTGTGATGAGCTCATCGCCGAGACCAACGATATGATCATCCTCAATTTTGCCAACGGAGATATGGTCGGTCACACAGGTGTCTATGAGGCCATCCGTCAGGCTGTCAGCTGTGTAGATGGTTGTGTTGAGGCTGTGGTTTCTACCGCTCTTGCACATAACTATGTGGTGCTTCTCACTGCAGACCATGGCAATGCTGACTATGCCCTTAATCCTGATAACTCTCCTAACACCGCACACTCTCTCAATAAGGTTCCTTTTATTGTGATCGGTGCAGGTGATGAGGTGAAGACAGTCAAGGATGGTGCACTCTGCAATGTGGCTCCTACTATCCTCAAGCTGATGGGTATCCCACAGCCTGAGTCAATGACTTCAGAGCCATTGATTTAATCAGGCTCAATCTAATAATAGAAACGGCTTCTCAAGATATTGAGGGCCGTTTTTTTCTTTGGAGATATCAAACAATTTCATATATTTGTAAAATAAGAATAACCGTTTATTATTAACCAATTAAATTTCCAATGAAAGTAATTAATGTTTTACTGTCTTTGCTTCTGTGTACATCATTGTTTGCACAGCCAAAGACACAAGTCAGCGGAAAGGTCAGTGATCCTGCAGGTCAGGCCGTTATCGGTGCTGCAGTAATGGAAAAAGGATCTACATCCAATGGTGTCATCACAGACGTTAATGGTGCTTTTACCATCAATGTCGCACCTGATGGAGTCCTCTCTGTTACAAGTGTAGGTTATCAGGATCTTGAAGTTGCAGTTTCAGGCCGCAGCTTTATCAACATCGTTCTCGAAGAAGACGCAGAGCTTCTTGAGGAAGTAGTTGTTGTGGGTTACGGTGCAATCGCAAAGAAGAGCGTGTCAACAGCCATCTCTACTGTCGCAGCTGACAAGGTGGCCGAGATGCCTAACTCAAACCTCGCTCAGAGCTTGGTGGGTATGTCTTCAGGTATTA
>CALEJC010000006.1 GCA_937898205.1 uncultured Bacteroidales bacterium | reverse complement strand
CATTTACATGGATATCAGATAATATATAGGTGTAGTGATTTTAATAATATAAACGATAAAGAAAATGAAAGTAGACGCTATTTCAATCAATCAGGTATTTCTTAACAACCGTGTACTCAAGATTCCTTTCTTCCAGAGAGGTTACGTATGGAACGAAGCCAACTGGCAGAGATTCTTTGACGATATCGCGCATGGCGCATCACTCCTTGATACGGAGACTCCGGAGAAGTACTTCCTCGGTTCCATTATCCTTAAGGATGCCGGATTCAAGAACGGCTTTCACCAGTTTGATGTCATCGACGGACAGCAGCGTCTCACTACCATCGTGATGTTCATGAAGGCGCTTTACCTTGCCCTCGGACGCAACGATATCTTCCGCAACGGCTTCATGCAGATGAGCCTCACCGGAGAGAGCAAGCCTATCCTTGTGGCCAACTACAATGACCTTCGTGTCTATAATGAGATCATGGAGCTCGAGGCCTTGAAGACAGAACCGATTGCCGACAATCGTCTTGCAAAGGCTTTCTCTTACTTTGCGAAGAGAATCCTTGCTGCAGCAAACCCTGTTGACGGCAGCGCTCCGATCAGCCTCCCGGCCCTCCTTAACAGTGTCATCAACTATGTGCGCCTGGTGTCCATCGAGGTGCAGGAAGGGGAGAACGCGCAGAAGATCTTCGAGACTATCAACTGCACCGGTATCAAGCTCACCACCGGAGAGCTTCTAAAGAACTACCTCTTCGACGAGAGCGACAGAGATACATACGAGCGTACCTGGAAGCCTGTCTTCGAAAGAGATAACCAGAACTACTGGGAAGGGGAGATGGTGAACGGCCGTATCACTGACAGCCACATTGAGAACTTCTTCTACCGCTATATGCTCATCAAGATGCAGGAGCCAGCCATCAAGGCCGGACTAACTCCGCACGAGGTGAAGTCTTTCCGTCAGAAGGATGGCCTGTTTGATAAGTTCCGCCAGCTTATTGATAAGTTCGGCATTATGAAGGAAGATGCAATCAACGAGATTGTGTCCTATGCGAAACTTTATGCAGATACCTTCAAGGCAGATATGCTTGACGATACAGCCATCCGTTTCAATGGCGTTGAGAGACTTGCATACCTTATGTTCATCCAGGACTTCTGGACTCCGGTACCATATATTCTCTTCATCCTCAAGAGCGTGGAGAGCAAGAGAGAGCGTGATGCGATCTTCAGCTATCTGGAGACCTACCTGATGCGCCGACTCATCTGCAAGTCCAAGAATAACAGCTACAGCGACATGTTCTCCGAGAATCTCATCGGTCAGCGCATCTGCACGCTTGATGCTCTCAAGGCATATGTGAACGATGCGCAGGCTCGTGGTACGCTTCTCATGCCGTCTGATGCAGAAGTGGTAGAGGCCGTGATGAACAATGACCTCAAGAGAGACGCGCAGACTGTGCTCTATATGCTTGAGTCCAGACTCAACGAGAGATTCTCGGACTCGGACAGAGACAACAGCTTCAATATCTTTGTCAAGGAGCAGATTATGCCGGAGAAGGTTGATGCCAACTGGCCAGTTGGCGCCGGCTTCACTGAAGAGGAACACCAGGCTCTTGCCAAGACCCTTGGTAACTTCATCCTTCTTCGTGAGAAGCTCAAGAAGTGTCCTAAGAACGCCACTTGGATGCAGAAGAAGACTGCCATGAAGCCTAAGTGCGAGGAACTTGACCTCTTCAAGTGCGTGCAGAACGGTCTTGCATCGTGGACTGAGGACACCATCAGGGCCAGGAACCAGTGGCTTGCGGGCAAGATTTTGGACGTGTGGGCTAAATAAGTGAGATTTAAGATATGCATGTGAAACTCGATTTTATTCTCACCCAACTTTCAGATCCGAAGCTCAGAGAGACTAAGGGCAAGATTCCCTACACTCTTCCAGATGATCTGCACCTTTTTGGTAAACCGATTCTAGAAATCTGATAGCCAACGTTCTGATCCACTTCTGTGGAGTATATCCGTTTTTTGCGAGATAGTAACTTCCCGGCTGGTGTGCCGGCTGGTTTCCCGGTTGGTGTGTGCACGGTGGTTAAATTTGTTGACTACCGTGCACATCTATATGGCGTTTAACCATGTCAGCGCCCTATCTTGGTGCACGGTGGTAGGCGAAAATGACCACCGTGCACATCTCATGTGCGTTTGCGAGTCATGTGTTTTTATTCAAACATTATAATGTTTGACGCCTCCTGGCAAAATGGGAATGCATATGACTCCACACATTACTTCGGACACACCCGGCCCTCCTTCTTCTTGGATTGATTTTCCATCAGCCAAGCTCTGAGCTGCAAACCTTCTGAATATTCTGACAGTGCGGTGATTTCATTGCTTCTCCCTATTTTGTTTGATGATCGATGCAGCGATTCGCGATTTGCAAATTGCGAATTTTCTTTATGATGTTCGAAG
>CALEJC010000005.1 GCA_937898205.1 uncultured Bacteroidales bacterium | reverse complement strand
AGATCCTCTCAAGCTGGATTCGCCTGCATCTGAGCCACTCCCTGCCGCTCATCTTGAGGCATTTAATCAATTATATGAAAAATACATGGCTGCCGTGGGTGCTGTAATTACACCTGCCGACAGCCTTACAACTCCGGATGTGGGAGTAAAGTAGCTATTTGATGCTTGAAGTTATGTGGAAGCAGTGCTCGCTTCTCTCATACTTCACCAGACATCTTGTGGCATTTTTCTGATCTCTCAGAACTTCACCAAGTACTTTGGTGAGTTCATAGGGTTGCATAAAAGCCTCAGTCTCATCGTCACTGTGATATCTCACATAGGTGATGTCAAACGTGGTACCATAGCAGTGTGCCGAGTTGTTGCTTGCGTTGGGATTTCCGCTTCTTCTAAGGCGTGTTACGTCCTCTTCTGTGCGCAGAACTGAGGATACGATGAGCTTATAATCAAGAAGTTGCTTGCTCTCAAGAGAGTCGCTGAACGCTTTTGCGATGGTCATCAACTCCTCTGCTGCTCCCGGTGTGAGATATGGCATGGAATACCTTAACTCGTCGACTATATAGTATTCGTTGTCCTCGATCTTGACCAGGTCTTTTTTCATGTGCTCTACATCACTGCGGGTCTGTGGGATAGCACTCAGTCCTACCCTTTTTGCGAGCTCGATGTGCTTCTCGTTGAGATCTGCAAAGAGTCTTGAATAGGCCAGTCTTGGTCCGTAATAAATCACTTCCCTGGCGCCATCTTCGCCATCCGACTCATCTTCAAGCTCGATATCTGCTTCTGCTGCAGTTGTTTCAGGCTCAGCAGTTTCTGCAATGATCTGCTCGACGCTGATCTCCTCTTCATCCTGCTTGTCCTTATGGCCAAAGCCTCCTCCCAGGATAAATCCCAAGAGGAAGCCCAGCACAAAAGGAGTCAATAATATAATTAATCCTTTGGTAGATTTGTTCATACTCTATTGTTGTGTATACTTCAGCACCGGCTGGCGTGCGGCTGTGGTCTCGTCAGGACGGCCGACAGGAGTATTATGTGGCGCGCTATGGAGCATCTCAGGACAAGTCTTGGCTTCCTCTGCAATCTTGCGCATCACATCAATAAATCCGTCAAGGGTCTCCTTTGACTCTGTCTCTGTCGGCTCAATCATGATAGCCTGATGGAACAGCAGTGGGAAGTAGATTGTCGGAGCATGGTAGCCATAGTCAAGGAGTCTCTTGGCCACATCAAGAGTAGTAACTCCGTTATCTTCGAGAAGACCGTCAAACACAAACTCGTGCTTGCAGACAGACTCGATAGGAAGCTTGTAGCAATCCTTCAGACACTCTTTGATGTAGTTGGCATTGAGGGTAGAAAGCTTGCCGGCGAGCTTGATATTCTCTTTGCCGAGGCTGAGAATATAGGTATATGCCTTGAGCATCACACCGAAGTTGCCATTAAATCCGCTGACCTTGCAATTGTCCACAAATGGCACAAGTCTCTCGCCCACACCTACAGGTCCTACGCCAGGGCCGCCACCGCCATGTGGGGTTGAAAATGTCTTATGAAGGTTAAGGTGCATAACATCAAAGCCCATATCACCGGGTCTCACGACACCAAGGAGAGGGTTCATATTGGCTCCATCGTAGTAAAGAAGACCGCCACACTCATGCATGAGCTCGGCAATCTGCTTGATATCCTTCTCAAAAAGACCAAGAGTATTTGGGTTGGTGAGCATTATACCTGCCACATCAGGACCAAGAAGCGGTTTGAGGGACTCTACATCCACAAGACCATTTTCCTGAGACTTTACGACCACGATATTAAGGCCACAGACTGCTGCTGAAGCAGGATTTGTGCCGTGTGCGCTGTCTGGTACGATGATCTTTGTGCGAGCCATATCTCCCCTGCTCATGTGGTACTCGCGGATGAGCATCAAGCCGGTGAGCTCGCCATGAGCACCTGCACAAGGAAGGAAGGTAAATCTCTTCATGCCGGTGATAGCTGCAAGCGACTTGTCAAGCTGATCATACACTTCCTTCACGCCTTCTACTGTAGATGCCGGCTGAAGTGGGTGCAATGCAGCAAATGCAGGCAGTGCAGCAATCTCCTCGTTGATCTTAGGGTTGTATTTCATGGTGCAGGAGCCCAGGGGATAAAATCCTGTGTCTACACCAAAATTCATCTGGCTGAGGTTGGTATAATGTCTCACAACGTCAAGCTCGCTGACCTCAGGGAGCTCAGCAGGAGTTTCTCTCCAGATATTACCTGACTTAGGGAGAGTGCCCTGAGCTTTAGGAAGACTGAAAGCGGTTCTTCCAGGTTTTGAAAGCTCAAATATAAGTTTGTCGTAGTACTTCATATCTAGAGCTCCTTTACAATTTTTACAAGTGCATCAATCTCCTGCACGCTGTGTTTCTCAGTTGCGCAGAATGTAACATATCCCTCTTCTGTCTGAAGTGCAGCAAAATAGCCGCCATCGAGAAGAGCCTGCTGAAGTTTTGCCACATCGCAGAGCGGTCTGAGGACAAACTCCTTGATGAATTCGCCTTCATAGACTGCCTCAAACTTGCCTGTGGCAAGAAGCTCATTATAAAGATAATGCGAGCGCTCATAGCACAATGTGTTGACTCTCTTCATGCCTTCCGGTCCCATCAGCGAGAGGTAGACGGTGCACCAGAGTGCCATCAATGACTGATTTGAGCAAATGTTAGAAGTCGCTTTTTCTCTGCGGATGTGCTGCTCGCGCGCCTGAAGTGTGAGCACATAGCTGCGCTTGCCATCTGCGTCTTTGGTCTGGCCGACGATGCGTCCTGGCAGCTTGCGCATGTATTCGCTTCTGCAAGCCATGAAACCTACATAAGGGCCGCCGTAGCATAGAGGGATGCCGAGGCTCTGGCCATCGCCCACTGCCACGTCAGCGCCCCATTCTGCAGGAGATTTCACCACAGTGAGAGCTGAAGGATCGCAATACATCACGAGCAATCCACCGAGGCTGTGCACGAGCTCGGCAAGTCCTGTGTGGTTTTCAATGATGCCATATCTGTTGATAGAAGGAACGATCACACCGGCAAGATCAAGTGTGCCCTCGGCGATGTCTTCTACAACATCTTCTGACACGACGATATTTACACCCGAATACTTGGCGTAGGTCTTGATGACCTCGATGACGTTTGGAAGCAGGCGTGCCGATACCACCACTGTGTTGCGCTTTCTGGTAGAAGCCACACACATCCTCACAGCCTCTGCTGCTGCAGTGGCTCCGTCATACATTGAAGCATTGGAGCAATCAAGTCCTGTGAGGTTGCAGATAAGACTCTGCCACTCAAAGATATAGCGAAGTGTGCCCTGAGAGATCTCACACTGATATGGAGTATATGCTGTGAGGAACTCGCTGCGGGAAGTGATTGCAGGAATCACTGCAGGCACATAGTGATCATAGGCGCCCTGACCCACAAAAACCTTAAGCTTTGTGTTCTTGGCGGCGAGGGACTCAAAATACTCTCTGACCTCCTGCTCAGAAAGAGCCTCAGGAAGGTCAAACTCACCTTTGTAGATATACTCCTGCGGAACATCACAATAGAGGTCCTCCAAAGAAGAAACCCCTATTCTATCTAGCATCTGCTGTATATCTTCCTCGGTGTGGGGAAAATAACTAAAAGAGCTCATATTTATGTCAGTTATTACTGAGCGATCTTCTCGTATGCACCAGGACTGAGAAGAGCATTAAGCTGTGAAGAATCACTCATCTCTACCTTGATGATCCAAGCACCATATGGATCTTCGTTGATGAGCTCAGGCTTCTCCTCAAGCTCCTCGTTGCAAGCGATAATCTTGCCGCTCACCGGGCAGTAAAGCTCGCTGGAAGTCTTTACACTCTCAAGAGCGCCGAAGTCATCACCTGCCTCGATGTCATCATCAACATCCGGCATATCAACATAGGTGATATCACCCATCTCGCTCTGTGCGAAGTCGGAAACACCGATGATAGCTACATTACCATCTACTTTTACCCATTCGTGTGACTCGCAGTAAAGGAGTCCGTCTACAATCTTGCTCATTATTTCTTATATTTTGTTTGATAAAATCTTTTTTGATGACTACCGCAGGGAATGTCCTCTTGCGGATGCGGATGACAAGCTCAGTGCCCAGAGCGGCGTGAGCGCTGTCCACCAGCGCAAATGCAAGGCTCTTGTCGAGCGAAATCGAATGATAGCCTGTGGTCACTACGCCCACCTGTGTGCCGTCGGCAAGCTCGACAGGATAGCCTGCGCGAGGCACGGCTGCACCTTCCATCTCAAGTCCGACAACCTTCTTTGCAGGGCCGTCAGCTTTCTGAGCTGCAATCGCCTCTTTGCCGATGAATTCAGCTTTATCAAGCTTGCAGAACATGCTCAAACCGGACATTACCGGGCTGATCTCCGCGCTGAGCTCGTCCCCATAGAGAGGAAGACCTGCTTCAAAGCGGAGGGTATCTCTACAACCGAGACCACATGGCTTCACACCGGCAGCCAGGAGCTGGTTCCAGTATTTGACTGTGAGCTCAGGTGTTGCATAGATCTCAAACCCGTCTTCGCCTGTGTAGCCGCTGCGGCTGATGATCACTCTGGTGCCCTCCACTTCCACATTGCAGAAAGTGTAGAACTCAAGAGCTGCGGCCTGCGGATATCCAAGGATCTCACACACAGCCTTTTCTGCCTGAGGACCTTGCACGGCAACCTGTCCCCACTCGTCGGAGCGGTTCTCGACAACTACATCAAAGCCGCTTGTCTGCTCGAGAAGCCAGGCATAATCCTTATCGATATTGGATGCATTGACTACGAGAAGAAATGCCTCGCTGTCATACTCTTTGTATACAAGAAGATCGTCAACTGTGCCTCCGTCAGGATATAGCATCATGCCATAGAGGATCTTGCCCTCTTCAAGCTTTGTGACGTCGTTGGTAAAGATGTGGTTGACGTAATTCAAGGAGTCCGGTCCTGATACAAAAATCTCACCCATGTGAGAAACGTCAAATACGCCCACATCATTACGCACTGCGTTGTGCTCATCGATGATGCCGGAATACTGGATAGGCATATCAAAACCACCGAACGGACTCATCTTTGCACCGAGCTGCACATGGCACTCGTGTAGACAAGTCTTTTTGAGTTGTGTATCCATTGTGTTATCGTTTTAGGAGTTCAAGATCTTTTTTGAGGATGAGCTTCGGCTCCATCATTGCGACTTTCTGGAAAAGGCGGATCTGGTTACCCAAAGAGAGGTATACCTTGTCCTCATGCCTGCCCTTTCTCCACCACTTATAAAAACCGATAGGATCGTTTTCAAAAGGAATCTTTGCAATGATGCCGGTGCTGTATCCGGGATAATCTACGACCAGACGAAGACCCATAAACTTCTTGTAATATTCAGGGTCAGCTCTACGGAGCTTGCTCACAAGCGGGTTCAGAACTTCAATAGTATCAACTTGAAGAATCTTATCCTTATTGATCATTTTATGGATGCGGACAGGATCGAAATTCAGCCAAGCACCCATCCTAAGAGTGACGGGTCCCTGTTCTGTGTCGAGCGTGAGCTCATCCATAGAGAAATAGATTTTCTCCGAGTCAAGAGGAAAAATAGCTTCTGGTTGCATTATTGGTGCGTAAATATCTCAACAAAGATAATAAAATTCATTAAAAAAAGACTATTTTTGAAAATGAAAATGTCATTATGGATACTTTAATCACTGATTTTTCACATTTGGAGAGCACCTGTCTCTACTGTGGCCAAGAGAGCGCAGAGCAGATAAGAGCCTCTTTGTCCCTATGCCCTACGGATTGTGTGCATCTGCTTGGCACCGGAGACTATCACTATCTCAGTCTTTTTAACTTAGAACGCCTTGATCAGGACTTCTGTCTTGTGCTCTTTGATAACCATAGTGACGATCAGCCGACTGCATTTGGCGGTGAACTTCTAAGTTGCGGAAGTTGGGTGCTGCACGCTCGTAGACTTCCTCATTTAAAGCAGCATATATGGATACAAAACGATCTTGATCTCTCAAAACTTTCAGACATAGACTACCCTGTCTACCTCTCGATAGACCTGGATGTGCTTTCCGGAGATTATGCACGCACAGACTGGGACCAAGGGCAGATGAGTCTTACTACCCTTATAGACGGCCTTAAGAGTATAAGAACCAGTATCTTAGGAGTAGATATATGTGGCGGCATCGCGCCGGAGCAGAATCCGAGTGCTGAAGATATGAGAGTCAACGACGCCTGCTATGATGCTCTCAAAGAATATTTTTCTGCACTATAGGATAGGAGAAAACAACCTTGCAAAAGATTCAAGCAATTTCTTGAATTTACTTCTCTTCTCCCACTCCTCTTTTTTGATCTCCTTGCAATATTGCTGATCTTCCAGGAAGATCTCCTTGAAACGGCTTGCCAGAACCATATCATAGATAAAGGCATTGGCCTCAAAATCCTGCTCAAAACTTCTCACATCAATATTTGCCGAGCCGATTGTGACCACCTTGTCGTCACTCACAATCGTCTTGGAGTGGAGGTATCCCTTGGTGTAGAAAAACACTCTCACACCTGCATCCAGAGCGTCCTTTACATAGGATTTTGAGGCATATTGCACAAACTCTCCCCTGTCTCCGTTGTTTGGGATCATCACCCTCACATCAACTCCTGACAGTGCTGCATTTCTAAGCATAATCATCACTGACTCAGTCGGTATGAGATATGGCGACTGGATGTAAACATATTTGTTACTTTGCGAGATCATCTGGATTATGCCCTGCATTATCACCCTCCATTGGTCGCGTGGGCCGGAGCTTGCAATCTGCATCAGCACATCTCCTTGCTTCTCGAGTTTTGGATAATAGCTGCCGGAGCTGAGCTTCTCTTTTGCGGAATATTGCCAGTCCACGAGGAAGCAGGTCTGCATATCCGACACCGCCGGTCCCGCTACGCGAATATGGCTGTCCCTCCAGATGCCTTTGTCTGTGCCGCGGGCATAGCGCTCGGCAATATTCATCCCTCCGATGTAGCCGATCCTGCCATCAATGACCACGATTTTTCTGTGATTGCGATATGTCGTGTCGCTGGTAAGAAGAGGATAAATCCTGCCGAATGCACTCACTTTTACTCCTGCAGCCCTGAGGCGGGAATACAACTTATATCTCTGGATGTTGGCAGCATGATCATACAAGACTCTAACCTCCAGACCTTCGGCTGCCTTGGCGATCAGAACCTCTTCCACCTGCCTTCCGATCTCGTCATCTTCAAACTTAAAGAACTCAAAATGAATATGATGCTTGGCTGCTTTCAGGTCGGTGATCATCTCGCTGAGCATCGAGTTAAACATCGTGTAGATCTTTACACCGTTGCCGGAAAGCGGATATGCGTGGTTGGTCCTCCAGAGCAGATTGACAAGCTCAATGTGGTCTTTGGAGATATCTTTGCAGATCTTACTGCCGTTTGCAGTGAGAGTCTGCTGTTTGAGCTCTTCAAGATCGTGTTGTTTGATGAGTCTTTTCTTCCTGTTGTCAAGTCCGAAATAGGTACGGCCTGCGTCGCAGAAGATGTCCGAAATAGATATAAAGGATGAGTCCTAGACCCGGAAGCAGACACAATACCAAAAGCCAGGCAAGCGTTTTGACCGGATGCCTGTTTTCGGAGATCAGCATCACTATGACGCTGACAAAGATTATTATAAGTACTACTTCCAAGCTTTTGGCGGATCTACTTCGTTATAGTATTTGAGGTCTGTAACTACTGTGAAGATAAAGATCAAAAGGAGAAGGACGATGAGCACAATGGCGAGGCAATCAAATGCCGTCAGTGCTACCTCATGATTGAATATCTCGATATTCCATATGAAGTTTCTGACCTTCTCAGAAAAGATCATAACAGTATTTGCAATTATGATCGCAATCCTGAACTCTGTCGGTCCCATCTTCAAGTAGGTGAGTTTAAACTCTCTGCGCAAGTGGGCATTGATGCTGACATTGATTGTTATGAGCAGGTAGAGCAAAAGCACGAGGAGCGCCAGAGGCATGTGCATCAAGGCTGAAATGCCTGCTCCGATAAACATTATGCTCTCGTTGACTCCATCTAAGATGTGATCAAGATAGTAGCCAAACAGAGGTCTCTGGGTGTTTCTTACTCTGGCGAGAGTGCCATCCATCGAGTCTCCATACCAATTGATCAGAAGACCCAACGATGATATCCATAGATAATTGATATTCTTATCAGAAAGTATAAAACCTATTGCGATAACTACTGCACCAACAAAACCGATAAAACTTAAAAAGTTGGAGGTCACCCATCTGGGCTGCCTCTCTGCCATCCATACCAAGATCTTTTTCTCAAGTCCGTTAAGGACAGATGTTTGGATGCGCGTTGCTTGTTTAATTTCCATTTTTCTAGTTAGTTTTAAATTTTCACAGCAAATTTTAAGCCAATTTTATATCTCTTTTTGTCTTATCTTTGTGCAAAATGTCTTGTATATGAAAAGAAATATATTGTTGTGTATCGTACTACTCACTTGTCTTAGCATCAATGTCTATGCGCAAAATGAGAGTCTCACCGGACAGAAAACGGTCAGTGATACTGAGATAAACCTTGAGATCAATGCTTCTTTTGCCGGTAATTATGTCGGTAAGTCCTTTGAAGAAGCTGCATTTAAGATCAACCGTGTGAGGATGGAGTTTCTGGGTGCCATCTCTTCCAACCTTTCCTACCATTTCAGGCAGTCATACAACAAATATAGTAATCCTTTTTCTCTAGACAATCTCACATCTTCTATCGAGCTTGCCTATCTCAATTGGAATATCAGCAATAATTTTACCCTCACTGCCGGAAAGTCTTTTGTCCCCCTCGGAGGCTATGAATACTATGTCAGTGCATTGAGAGTCAGGGAGTTCAGTGATTTTAACTCGCTTGTTGCCTGCTACCAGGCCGGTCTGATGGGCACATGGAAAATCAGCGATACTGACGAGCTTGTATTTGCCATATCCAACAATAGGAGCGGAAGCGACAGCGACCTTTTTCCCTATGGACTTCCGACTGGCGTTCTGCCGACAAAACTCCCGTTGATCGCAACTGTCAACTGGAATGCTGCCTATGCAGACGGTGCGCTTCAGTTTAGGTATGCAGCTGCAGCCGGCTCGCTTGCTCAGGGTAAAAATATATACTACCTCACCGCCGGCAATATCTACGAAAAAGGTCCCATACTCGCCTACTTCGATGTCATGTATTCTAGAGAAGGCATTGACAGCCAGGGACGTCTGAGTGCACTCAACAAGCTCAATCCGTCCACAGCTCAAAATGTGGACTATCTCACACTCATCGCCAACTTTGACTACAGTTTCCACCCTAAATGGAACGCCTACGTCAAGTGTGTCTATGAAACAATGAATGTCTTTAGTGCTACAAACAGCTATGCTGCAGGCAAGTACTGCACTACTCTCAACAATCAGCTGTGTCTTGAGTACTTCCCTCTGGACAATGACAAGAAGCTCAAGTTATATGCGCACTTCAGCAACAAGAGCCAGACTCTTGAAAGCCCGGCTCTTAATATTGGTGCATACAAGCCCAATACAACTGCGGTCTCGCTTGGACTTGTCTATATTATCCATGTACTGTAGCTAGCTGATAAACAGCAGCTCGCGATATTTAGGCAGAGGCCAGATATTGTTGTCCACAATCTCTTCCAGCATATCGATAGGTCCTCTGATGCCCTCAAAGCTCTGCGCTATGTCATAGTATGCGAGAGCTTTTTTGTATTCGCTCTCGATGGCATTGGCGCGAGCTCGTGCCTCCTGCATCTCTTTGGTGCGTACTCTCAGCAGCTCTACGCACTCAGAGATGGTCTGAATCATCTCCAGCTCGGTCGTGCATCCGTCGGTGTTGCCAAAGATCTCCTTGCAGAGTGCAACCTCTTTCAGGAGCTTGGTCTTGTATTCGAGCACAGCAGGAATGATGTGATTGATGGCCATCCTGACCAGAACTCTTGACTCGATCTGGACCTTCTTGCTGTAGGTGTTCCATCTCACTTCGTTGCGAGCGTGTATCTCCTTCTCAGAGTAGACGCCTGTTGTCTGGAACATCTTGACTGAAGGCTCACTCTCAAATACCTTGATCATCTCAGGGACATTGGTCTGAGTATCGAGACCTCTGCGTTTTGCCTCCTGCTGCCACTCCTCGCTATAGCCGTTGCCGTCAAAGCACACAACGTCGATTACAGATGCTATGATCGGCTTCAGTGTATCCATCACCGCGATATTCAGCGGCTTACCGGCGGCAAGTGCTGCGTCGAGATCGGCCTTGAAGCAGATGAGCTGCTCTGCCACAGCTGCGTTAAGTGTAGAAAGAGCGCTGCCGCAGTTGGCACTTGAACCGACTGCGCGGAACTCAAATCTATTACCGGTAAACGCAAATGGAGAGGTGCGGTTTCTGTCGGTATTGTCAATAAATATCTCCGGCAACTCGACCAGTCCGAGACTCTTGCCCTCCTTGCCCGCAATCTCGATCGGTGTGTCTGACGGTAGCACGAGAAGTTTCTTCAGCACGTCAGTCATGGTCTGACCAAGGAATGCAGACACGATTGCCGGAGGTGCTTCGCCACCGCCCAAGCGATCGGCGTTGGTCGCGCTCACGATAGATGACTTGAGCAGCGAATTGTGCTTTTGCACTGCAGCCAGCACATTGACAAAGAATGTGATAAACTGGAGATTGCCAAGTGCGTCCTTGCCTGGCGCAAACAGTGCTGTGCCGGTATCCGTGCCCAACGACCAGTTGTTGTGCTTGCCTGAGCCGTTGACACCTTTAAATGGCTTTTCGTGGAAGAGCACTACAAATCCGTGCTTGCGCGAAGCCGTATTCATGATGTTCATCACGATCTGATTCTGGTCATTGGAGAGGTTGGCCTCGCCATAAATCGGCGCGATCTCAAACTGGTTGGGAGCGGCCTCGTTGTGTCGTGTCTTCAGCGGAATACCGAGCTTATGAGCCCTGATCTCCACATCCCTCAGAAATGCTGCCACGCGCGAAGGGATAGCGCCGAAGTAGTGGTCGTCAAGCTGCTGGTTCTTAGACGAATTATGACCCATCAATGTGCGACCGGTGATGGTCAGATCCGGCCTGGCGGAGTAGAGCGACTCGTCCACGAGGAAAAACTCCTGCTCCCAGCCGAGGTAGCAATATACTTTGTTGACGTCAGCATCAAATAGTCTGCAGATAGGAAGAGCAGCGTCGCAAACGGCTTTGAGCGAGCGCTTTAGAGGTGTCTTGTAGTCGAGTGCTTCGCCTGTGTAGGAGATGAAGACTGTGGGGATACAAAGTGTATCTTCCTGGATGAAGACCGGCGAGGTGGGATCCCATGCAGTGTAGCCTCTGGCTTCAAATGTCGCTCTGATGCCACCGCTTGGAAACGAAGAAGCGTCAGGCTCCTGTTGTGCAAGGCTCCTTCCGTCAAAAGTCTCGATCACTCCCCCGTTGCCGTCATATTCGATCAGCGAGTCGTGTTTCTCTGCAGTGCCTTCTGTCAGTGGCTGGAACCAGTGTGTCACATGGGTCACGCCATGCTCCAAAGCCCACTCTTTCATGCCCTTGGCCACAGCATCAGCTGTCTCTCTATCAAGGTGATGACCACCTTCAATACAGCTCAAAAGTGCCTTAAGTGTCTCTGTATCGAGATATTTACTCATCTTGTGCTTGTCAAAGATGAGCTCGCCGTAGTACTCCGACGGCTTTGCTTTGGGGATCTCAATCGTCTGGGCTTTTTTCTCAAAGGACTTCTGCACCAATCCAAATCTATCTACTGACATAACTAGCTTTAATTAGATACTAACTAACAAAAATAAAAATAAATCTTCTAATTAATCTCTTTGTTTTGTATTTTTGAACCCTAAATGTGCACACAATGAGTAATATTGACGGATTTGTTAGAGTTGCGGCAGTCAGTCCGCGTGTATTTCCTGCCTCTTGCGTTAAAAATGCAGATGAGATCGTTTCACAGTTGAATATTGCCGCTGAGTCGGGCGTGCAGATTGCAGTGCTGCCGGAACTATCAGTCACAGGTGACGGCCATGTTTGTAACGGCTGAAAAGGACGGTGTCCTTTACCTGCGTGGACAGGCTTATGATGTTTACGGCGAT
>CALEJC010000004.1 GCA_937898205.1 uncultured Bacteroidales bacterium | reverse complement strand
TGGTCTTGAAGCAGGTCGCGCTGAAGGTAAAGTTGAAGTGGCCAAAGCCCTTAAGCTAAACGGCGTGAGTGTAGATATTATCGCTACATCGACAGGATTGACCAAGGCACAGATTGAAGCACTTTAATCTTAATAGAAAAATTTCGGCATGTCGCCGAGATTTTTTTTATGCTAAAATCGTCTGTGAGTATGGCAGGCACAGCCTTCCCGATTCCTGGGTGCGAAGCCCAACGGCACCGGGCACAATGAGGACACAGCATGAGGGAAGACTGACAACAGAGAAATAGGGAAATTAATTTTATTTGTTGTTATTTACGGAATTTTGCTATCTTTGCAATCCGCAAGTTTGCGAGGGACGGTTCCGTAGCTCAGCTGGATAGAGCAACAGCCTTCTAAGCTGTGGGTCACAGGTTCGAATCCTGTCGGAATCACAAAACCGCGATAGAGTAATCTACCGCGGTTTTTTGTATATCTTATCTAAATCACATACTTCAGTGCAAAGATGGCGGTGATGATCACCAGGCCCCAGGAGAGTTTGCGGACTTTTCCGGAGATGAGATTGATGAGGACGTAGCTGATGAGTCCCAGGATGATACCATCTGCAATGTTGTAGGACAGAGGCATCATGACGGTGCAGATAAATGCCGGAATGGCTTCGGAATAGTCTAAGAAGTCGATACTTACCACAGATGAGAACATCATCAGACCAATTATTATCAGGACCGGTGCCGTTGCAGCGCTCGGAATCATCAGAAACAACGGAGAAAAGAAGAGCGCAAGCAGAAAGCACACTGCAATCACAAAGGAAGCCACTCCGCTTCTGGCTCCGGCACTCAATCCTGCACCACTTTCTATCGCAGTGCAAGTAGAGCTGGTCCCCATTATAGCACCAACAGTCGTCGCCACAGCATCTGCCAGCAATCCTTTTTTTATAGTCTTGTCACTGTCTTCCCTTTGCAGGATACCAGCCTTGTCGGCCATGCCGATAAACGCACCGATAGTGCTGAGAGTATCAACAAACAGAAGTGAAAGCAGCACAAAAAACATATCCACGGTGAAGATGCTCCCCCACTCCTGCTTCATGAAGATCGGCTCTATCGATGGTGGCATGCTGAAGACGCCTTTGTACTCCACCAGACCAAACGGGATCGAGACTATGGTCGTGGCAATAATACCATAGATCATTGCCCCTCGCACTTTCAACGCATATAAAGCTCCCAGGATTATCAATCCGATGATAGAAACGATCGCCGGGGCGGAGGCAATATCGCCAAGAGTCAGCATCGTGCTCTCGCTGGAGACAACGATTCCGGCATTCTGCAGACCGACCAAGGTAATATACAGACCTATACCGGCGGTAAGAGCATTTTTAAGAGATTGTGGGATGAGGTTGACCAGTCCCACCCTTAGACCCGTGAGAGTCAGAAGCAGAAAGATCAAGCCTTCTAGAAAGACAGCAGTGAGAGCAAACTGCCAGCTAAACCCCATCCTTGTACAGATAGTATAGACAAAGAAGGCATTGGCGCCCATCGCCGGGATGACAACAAATGGCAGCTTTGCCACAAAAGCCATTATGAATGTGCCGATAGCGGCAGTCAGGGCTGTGGTGGTAAAGAGTGCACCACTATCCATCCCCACGGTAGACAGGATAGAAGGGTGCACCGCAAGGATGTAGGCCACCGTCATAAAAGTGGTCAGACCTGCGGAAATCTCCGTTCTAAGGTTTTTATCTTTAAGCGCTTTCATTTCAAGCTATCTCGCCAATAAGTCCTGTCCTGTAGGGCTTTGGAATACTTTTAAGTCAAAGTCGTGGAGCATGGCGAGAACTGCCCCTACTTGCAGCAGTAACGCCGATATATTCTCTGACAGTCCTAATTGTTGCAGCCAGACTGATAGTTTATTAGAGATTGCTTCCATATTTTCATTATGTCTAAAACAAATGTAACACTATTTTCATTAATAAAAAAAACACTAAATTTGTTTAGTAATAGTTACTAAAACCTGAAAATGAATAAGAATTATCCGATTTATAAGACCACCTTTATCGATGACATGCGTTCACTCGTAGAGGAGGCTGCTCAAAATTTCCAAAACGACATCGCCATATCCTATAAAGAAAACTACTGGGATGAGGAAGTAAAAAAAGTGACTTTTAACCAGTGGAGAGACGATGTGAGAAACCTTGGCACCGCACTCATCGCCAAGGGACTTAGAGAAGAAAATATCGCAATCGTGGGCGAGAATTCCTACGGCTGGTGCTGCTCTTTCTTTGCAGTGATGGCCATAGGCTCCGTCACTGTCCCTGTGGACAAGGAGCTCCCAATTGAGGATATCGACGGCATCATCACGACGACAGGATGTAAGGCAGTAATCTTCGGAAAGTCTTCAGAAGAAAAGGTAAAAGAGATCCTTGCCGGTGGTGGTTTCAAGACTGTCGAGTTGTTTGTTTCAATCGCCCCTCAGAGTTCGCTCGAGGCCAAGTCACTCTCTTCTCTTGCCGAGATGCAGGAGATCGGCGGGAAGCTCTATGCAGAAGGCGACAACTCCTACTACGACTACAAGATCGATGTCAACAAACTCGCTTCAATCGTATTTACCTCAGGCACAACAGGTAAGGGCAAAGGCGTCATGCTCTCGCAGGCAAATATCGGCCTTGACATGACTCTCGGCATGTATAATTTTGACATTACCAGAAAAACCCTCCACGTCCTTCCGCCACACCATACCTTCGGCTCTACAGTCAATTTTGTCGGCCACTTGTCGCAGGGTTGCGAGGTATACATCTCCAGCGGCATCAAGCATGTGAGCGACGAGATCAAGGAGCAGCAGCCGACACACCTCATCCTTGTCCCTGCATTCCTCGAAGTGATGAACAGGAAGATCTGGGCTACCGCACGCAAGAGCGGCAAGGAGGGCCTGCTGAAGGTGATGATGAAAGTCAGCGACTGCCTCAGGAAGGTCGGCATCGACGTGAGAAGGAAGCTGTTTGCAAGCGTGCTCAGCGCATTCGGCGGCAAGCTCGAGCTCATCATCTGTGGCGGCGCCAAGCTCGACGAGGACATCATTCGCACATTTGATTCGCTTGGCGTCACTATCCTCAACGGCTACGGCATCACCGAATGTGCACCGCTCATCTCCGCCAACCGCAACAAGTACCGCAAGCCGGGCAGCGTGGGCACTCCGATCCTGGCATGCCGCGTGAAGATTGACAATCCTGACGAGAATGGCGAAGGCGAGATCTGCGTCAAGGGTCCAAACGTGATGCTTGGCTACTACAATAACCCTGAGGCGACAGCAGAAGTCTTTGACAAGGACGGATTCTTCCACACAGGAGACTACGGAAAGCTCGACGATGAGGGCTGGATCTACATCACCGGCAGAAAGAAAAATCTCATCATCCTTTCCAACGGCAAAAACGTTTACCCTGAAGAGATCGAGGCTGATCTGCAGAAGGTTGAAGGCGTGTGCGAGGTCGTAGTATATGCCGGAGAGAGCAGAGTGCAGAAGGACAAGATCACCATCGTTGCCGAGATTTTCCCTGATGCGGATTTCCTCACGGACAAGGGCATCACCAATGCGCAGGAATACTTTGAAACTCAGGTCAAGGCTCTCAATGAGAAGATGCCGCCATATAAGGCAGTCAAGCGAGTGAAGCTCAGAGACAGCGAGTTCAAAAAGAACACCTCTCGCAAGATTACCCGATTTAATATTGACAAATCGATAGATTAGCAAACACAAATCATATGAAATTGCCAGCAAACCCATCAGCAATCAGAAGTACGAGCTACCGTGGTCAAAAGGATGATGAGGGACGTCCTCATGGTCATGGCACCATGGAATATATCAGCACAACAGGCCAGAAATACAAGTACGAAGGACATTTCGAGCATGGTGTGCGCTCCGGTTATGGGGTCTGGCATGAAACCATCCGGCTCATCCGCGAATACGAGCCTTGGGAATGGGTGCAGATGGGAGATTATGACAGCGCAGGCAGGTTAATCCACCCTAACACCAAACCCGGTCCTCGTAAGGAGGTCGTTGACTGTTGGGATGTAAAGTTCATGGGCTGGTGGAAGAATGACGATGCTGTCCATAGCCTTAAAGGCAAGAAATATGCAGACTGGCAGTCTGGCCGACTTGATGATGAAAAGATTCTGAAAGATCTGATCGATTTCAAAGCTGTCAGGATGCTGCCGCAATCGATGGTTATGAACAACGATAATCCGATTGCAAGATATGCCTACGGTTTATGGCTTTGGTCGTGCCACAAAGACAGCGAATCTATAAAAAAAGCCTTCAAGATTTTTGAAGAGTCTGCTGGTGCAGGTAATGCTGATGCGCTGCAGATGATGTCAAGGATGTACTATCTTGGAGAGGCATATCATGAAGATACCGGGAAGTTTGTGATGGATCGCAAACTGTCTCAGGAACTGAATGCCCAGGCGATAGAGAAAGGCAGTATTCTTGCCAAACTCAGGCATAACAGAGATCTCTTCTTTGGAACGACTGAAGTTTCAGCGGATAAGGCATCCGCTATTGCTGAAGCAGAACGTGAGTCATCAGCGATTTTCAGCAAATCGATCCTTTGGACGGAGCAAGTCGGATGCTTTTACGAAATCGAAGGAGAGAGAGAGAAAGCCATCAAGGCATACGAGAAGTGTATCATCAATGGATATTATGCTCCGA
>CALEJC010000003.1 GCA_937898205.1 uncultured Bacteroidales bacterium | reverse complement strand
TATCTCCTTGGATACCTTTGCACCAAGCTCGTCACCGATAAGGTAAGCTGTGTCATAGTCAATAACCTGGTTTACAGACGCCATAACGCCCATAAGCATAAGCCTTTTGATAACCTCGCCGGCTGCAACCTTTACAGGCTATTTATAAAGAAAGCTTAGATCACGGAGACGACAAGAGAGGTTGCGAGGCCCATCAAAGCGATAGAAAGACCGCCGACTGCGCCCTC
Organism: uncultured Bacteroidales bacterium; assembly: GCA_937898205.1. Classification (GTDB taxonomy): domain Bacteria; phylum Bacteroidota; class Bacteroidia; order Bacteroidales; family UBA932; genus Cryptobacteroides. The sequence goes on along the minus strand of CALEJC010000003.1, from coordinate 3,066 downwards.
TAATGCTCCCATCTCCACTGCCCTGGCAGTGCCCAGTCCGTGAGAAGCACAACCCATAGCAAGGCCCTTGGCGACAGGGGCCTTGATTTTTGCCCAGCGGAGCACGAGTGGGCCGACGATGGCGCCTGAGAAGCCGCAAAGTACCACCGAGATTGCTGCAAGAGAGACATTGCCACCAAGCATTGAGGTCAGATCCATGGCGATAGGAGTAGTCACCGACTTGGCAGCAAGCGAATCAAAAAAGACATCGTCAAGCTTGAAGAGCTCGCAAAGAGCCCAGACAGAACCCACACCCACTACACTACCCACAAACACAGTCACAAGTATAGAGAAACAATATTGTTTTATAGTCTTCCTATGCTCATAAAGCATCAGTCCCAACGACACGACGCAAGGCCCTAACAAGAAGGTAATCAACTGATTGGACTCAAGATAGACAGAGCACGGGATATCCAGACACCATAGGATTGCTATGATCACCGGGATACTGATAAGGAAAGGATGGAGCAGGCTCAGCGCGCTCTTTTTCTTCACCCAACAGCCAAGCAGATAGGCTCCGACAGTGAGACAAAGCATCACCGGAACAGATGTAATGGTCTCTCTAATCATCGCCGTTTCTCTTTTTAGAAATAGACATGAGCCACTGCTGCAGCAGGCCTGTCGAGAGCATTACAAGCACAGTGGAGATCAGCACCACCGCAAGCCATGCGAGAAGGTTCATCTTGATCAAGCCCCACTGGTCCATTATGCCTATAGCTGCAGGAAGAAAGAAAATCGTCATATTGTCGGTAAGGAAATGAGCCACTGTCCTTACATCCTCCGGCTTCACCAGACCTATCATCAAGGAAGCAAAAAGCAGCACCATACCCCATACGCTGGCAGGGATAAAGTCTCCAATCAATCCTGCACACAGATGTCCAAGAGCCAGATGCAGCAAGATTATAAATGCTCCTTTGAGTATCTTCATCAGATCTTCTTATTTTTCCACTTGCCACCTCGCATATATGCAAAGCTAAGCACCACAACAAACAACGAATACACATGCTCCGCTGTCCAGCACAAAGCCACATCAGACCTGAGCCAAGCTACGACCAGCGTGCAATACAGGACATAGAACACAAGAGCTATCATCTCGAGATAAAATGCCTTGCGAGTGTTTCCGGTACCGGATAAGGCGCTGAAGAATATCTGTGCAGGGACGGTGAAAACATATGAAGATATCATCACGATCATAGCCGGCACAGTGGCCACCACCAGATCAGGAATATCAGTATAAATGCGGATAACAATCTCAGGGAAAACCACAAACAGCACAAGCAGAGGCGTGATGAGGTAGGCGGTAAACTTTGTAATGCGCTTGAGGAGAGGATATACAAACTCCTGCTTGCCCTCACCAATCATATTGCTGACCAGCGTGTTGGTCGTAGATGAGAACGCCTGAACTATCATCCAGAGTATACCCGAAACACTTCTGACAATGTTGGAGATCGCCAGAGACCTCTCTCCAAGACGCTCGATATACAGGAAGAAGATGAGCCATGTGGAAATGGAGACAAAACTCTGAATCATCGTCCAGACTGACACACCAAGGATTTCCCTGAGGCTTCTCCACTCAAACTTCGGCAGGACATTGAGTCCATACTTCTTGAGGTCAGTATTGCGAAGCATATAGACCACAAAGAAGATCAGAGAAACCAGCTCTGCAAGAGACGATCCGATGGCAGCACCCTTTATGCCCAAAGCAGGGACACCAAGCTTGCCGAATATCAGGATATAGTTAAACACCATATTTGACAAGGCCATCACAATCGCATTGAATGTCAGCGTCTTGGTATTTGTAGTCCCGACATAGAAGGCTCTGAACATGGTTGTGCAGTAGGCAAAGAGCATACCCGGCTGACGCCATGTGACGTAGTCGAGCGCAGCCTGATATACGCTTGGCGAAGACACCATCTTGCTCATCAGCCAAGGAGTAACAGCCTCAGAGAGCAGTATCATCACAACTGCAAGACCAAGAAGAAAATAGATACCTTGCCAGAAGACATAGCCTGTCTGCTTATAATTACCTTCTCCGTTGCGCCTTCCGATGATGATCTGAGAACCGATGCTGAAGCCAAACCCCAGCATGAAGATCACCATATAGTAGATCACGGCAATAGCCGATGCACCAAGCTCGACTTCTCCGACTCTGCCGAGAAAGGCCGTATCTGTGAGTCCTATCAGGTGCTCCACCACCAGACTGATAAGGATAGGGAAAGCAACCCTCCAGATATTTTTATATGAATATTTCCAAACTCCTGTCATGTCGATTTTTTGAGTTTGCAAAGGTAGCAAATAATGCCTATTTTTAGACTCTAAAATTGATTAAAACCACAATGAAAAGCAGCACAATAGCATTGACAGCCCTTGCAGCAGCCGTCAGCATCATATCATCCTGCGGCTCATCTGAGCAGCATAGCATCAAAGATATATATACAGAATTCCAGTCTGCGCCAGACTCAACAAGAACAAAAGTGTGGTGGTTTCACGGTGAGACAGAGACCACTTTTGAGGGCATCACAGCCGATCTGGAGGCCTTCAAAGAAGCAGGCGTGGGTGGCGTGATCTACTATGATCAGATCCATGGTGACGGCAAGGGCGCATCAGCGATTTTCTCCCGCGAGTGGTGGGATGCTCTCATCTTCTCAGCACAGGAAGCCAAGCGTCTGGGGCTTAGTTTTGAGATCAGTCTCTCCAACGGCTTCGTGGCAGGAGGTCCTTGGATCACCAAGGAGATGAGCATGAAGCGTCTATGCAACAGCCAGATCGTACTGGATGGAGGTCAGCGCTACAACGACTACCTGCCAGAGCCATCAAGCGACGAGTTCTGGGATGTAAAAGTCCTGGCCTTTCCTGTGCCATCGGCCACCGAGTGGGAAAGCAGAGTCCTCATCGACAAAACTCAGAAATATCAGAGCAACACTATCCTGACCTACGATATGGGAGAGCCGTTCACTGCACGCTCCCTCAGCTACAGCGAATACGGCCCCTCAAAACCGGAGACGCTCGCCATGAACTGGCCGGGAG
>CALEJC010000002.1 GCA_937898205.1 uncultured Bacteroidales bacterium | reverse complement strand
TGGTTGCAGGAGCTGCCAAAGCCGACTCAAATGTAGGCTGGCCATAGCTCAAAGTGCCGGTAATGTTAAGAATATATTCAAAGTTTCTGACCACAAGCACCTGCTCGACATTCTCATCCACAAGCACTACCCTGTAGTACTTTACAGTCTTGCCGGCATCACCAGGCTCATATCCTGCGATGATTACACTGATCGGATCGTCTGATGTATTTTCAGACTCAAAGATATACTGTGATTCCTGGAGTCTCACATCGTGGATATCGCTCAACTTCGCCTTATTATGAGGGAGAGTCACAAAATCCATCTGAGTATGGTCATTGGTCCAGAAGAACCCCTTCTCAGGATGATATGGTGCAACTGTACCAAATGCGTTTGAGTTTACGACCGCAAAACCAGTCACGACGAGGTAGCCGTTGGTAGTCTGGTTGGCAACAGTGATTTTGGCGTGATTTCTCACAAGATTTATGGTCCTGCCTTTGAGCTCATCAGCAATATTTCCGCTGGCTAGGTCAGATTTCTCATGACGCCCCCAGTAAATCATCATACCGGAAGAACCCTCAAGCACTGAAAGCACCTCATCCTCAGACATGCCCGGTTGAGCAGAGAACTTTGCCATATTCTGGTTTGCCACAAAGTGGATAATACCTGTATGGTTTGGAATAGTGGCCTTAAAAGAGCCGCTAAGAGATGGAGTGCCGCTATCAGGAGTGAGTGTTGCTGTGGCTGTGGAGATAAACAGACCATAACTGTCAAAACAGAAGAGTGTCATGGTATTGATATCTTCTCCATCAGGATCCACAACCTTTGTCATCACCTTAGGCTGCCCCAGAATCTGCGCACCAAACGAGATATTTACATATCCCTCCGGTGCAGGATCCGTCTCCTGCAGATTGTGGAGATCACTGAGTTGGCAGCCCGTTAAAGCAAGCCCCACCAGTAATACTAAAAATCCATATATTCTTTTCATAACCAAATTTTTATCTCAATTTACATTTACTTCGCATTGTTATTTAGAGTCACGGATACAGCGGATGTTTGCGCTATTTGCGCCATAATCATCGTCATCTTCTTCCGGATTTCTCACGCGACCGCTCGCAGACCAGTAATAGCCACCTGAAAGCACGACATCTACAGGAGAATTTTCGACATACTGAAGGTCGATGATAATCTTGATTTCCGCCTCTGTCGGGAGTCTCCAGTCATCATATTTCTTAGTATCACCTGTCACAGGATCTTTATAGACTTCCACATATCTTGCACAGTGCTCAGCAGCTGCCGTGTTGTCTGAGAAGACCTGTGTAGCACCGAGCTGTGAAGCCAGCTCAAATGACGGAGAAACCAGAAGTTTGTTGTCATCTGTGCCCAAAGTATAGTCTGTGCTAGGATTTCTTGCCGGATAACCCACATTGTAGGTCTGTGAAGAAGCAGACACATGCACATGGTACATTCTGGCGTTGTTCAATCCTGTTGATGTAGAGCTATGCATCACATCTTCAAGGCCGATGAGATTATTGTTATAACTATAATAATAGTATTGATAATACGAGATTGTCGATGTACCATTGCTATTAGGATTGGAGGCCACCTTGCTAGCAAAATGTGCAGTCCTAGTCCATCCGCCGACTCTTAAATCTCTTATACGCTGGAACTCCCAAGAGTCACCATCCCAATAAGCACCCACCATACCTGCATTGCCATAGCTCTCGTATGTAGTTCCGCCCATATCGTCGCGATATGAATACCAAGCCTGGGTGTTGGTGATGTAAATCAGCGGATACTGCTCAACAATCACTTCCTTGGAGATGGTTGTATCCTCGTTGGTCACAGTAAACCGGATATATCTGATTGCGTTGTTGACCGGGATAGGGCTGTTGATGGTAATGTTTCCTTCCATGCCCTCATCAGCTGTAACCGACACGCCTGAGCTCGCCACATCGATATTTCTCTTGATGCTGAACTTATCATAGTAGTATACCTCATTGACTGTGATTGTCACATCAGATGACGAAGAGAAAAGAAGGGTCTCAGAGTCCTGTGTGATATTGTGCATCTGCACAAGCTCCTCATTGACATAAAGATACTTTGGTTTGTTGGCGCTGCCCACATCAATTGTCCTTGAGCCCCATGGCTCCACAGCATACTTGCTGTCAAGCTCCAGCGGAGTTTCGTCGTTTTCTGCTCCCGGAGCATTGATGGTTGCAGTCACATTGTAGATATGATTTCTCTCAAGGATACTGTTTTTGCTCACCATCACCTTATAATAGTTGCTTGGATAAACCTCACCATTGTACTTGATAGGAAGGTTGATGATCACACAGGTCTCATCCTCAAAAGAGCTTGAGCTACCCCAATCATACTCATAAGAGTAAGCAACCAGATCGACCTGACCTGCTGTTGAGATGTTGAAATATGCACCGGCTGTCAAAGAAGTGGTAGTGAGATCCTTATCACCCACAAGACCATTATCGACCAAAGCTGTGTTGTAGCGCATATTCCTTATATAGTAGCCGGCATTGTTGCTTGAAAGAAACTCCACGGCTGTTCCCTGCTTCAGGACAAGGTTGATCTTGGCAGCAGCTCTGCGAAGAGTTACAAAGAGCTCTGTAGAGTCGGCAGTGACACCGTTGTTGAGGACAACAGCTGCAGGTGCAGCAGGCTCAGAAGCCGATGTATAGGCCACCCCGTCCATCAGGAAGGTAACGGGAGCATTGCTGATTGTAGTGCCTGTGATATGTACAAGTTCATCAAATTGCTCAAGTTTCCTTAAGGCATCGTAGTCTGCAAGATTGGCAAGGACATCAGCACTTAAATTGCTGTTGGCAATCACCTGCACATAATATTCGGTATTGGCAGCAAACGAAGATCTCTTTGCATTAAGGACAACTTCGCTATTGCTATATCTTACTCTCTCATGGTATACAAGAGCTCCGGGAGCCGATGATGCATAGTTAAACACCAACACATCAATCTGATCCACTCGTGCCTCAACATCCGTATCAGCAATCTGATCTCCAGCAGCCTTTGTCAGAGTACCAGGAGAAGATATATCCAGAACGATGGTTTCATTGTCATAAGAAACCGGCTCATGCATTTTCTCATTGCATGCGCTCAAAGCTGCAACGATAAAGAAAACAAGGATAAGGTTTAAAAACTTCTTCATAATACTCAATTATTTATGGTTGAGAAGTAAAATCAATATCAATATACTCAGCATCAACACCACTACCCGCCCAAGCGATATCACCGTCTGCTCCATTGATCATGAAGTAGTAGTTATGATTGAGCCATGTCGGCTTATAAGTGACTGCGAGCTTTACCTTATCGGTATTTGGACTGGCCACAAGAGGGAAGACCTTGATCTGATACCAGATGTTTCCAGAGGTCATACTACCTGTAACCTTGCCTCCTGTCCTGTCAGACTCAAGTGAACTGCCGGCAAGTACTGTGTAGTTGCCACCTGCATCCGGAGAATAAACTCTCCAGGCGTAGTCTGTACCGAGTGCATCAAAGAGAGTAGGTGTCCAGTTTTGGTATAGAGGAGCCTCAAATCTGAAATACACTGTAAACGCACCCTTCTCGTTGTTGTCTACATTGTAATACATTGTAGGGTTGCCAAATGTACGTCCGCTAGGATCGATGCTGTTTACAAGAGGATTCTGGTATGTCGGATATTCAAAAGCAAAGCTTTCTGACCAGTTGTCCGCCTCAATCCAGTCTGCGACAGTCACATTAAGAGTGATGACACCCTCTCCGTTGATAAGACACTTGACTGTATAGAATTTGTTTCTCTCGATTGCCGGGAGGTATATATATCCTTTGTGCTCAACTCCGCCCACTTCGTAGATTACCTCAAAAGCGGTAGCTCTACCATCTGCGGCATTGACCCCCCAATCGCTTGAGCCTGACGGATTTTCAAAGAGATATCCGTAGCTGCTTACTGCTGTATAGCTGGCAGGGTCATCAACATGAGCCGCAAGAGAGGCTGTCACATCGACAGTACCATTAAGGAGCACTCTATCTGCTGCTTCTGTTGGGACATTGGCAAGATCTTGTCTAGGATAAAGATATGAGACAAGTCTGATGCCGTCCTTGAGGGCTGTAATCTTCTTAAATGTGAGAGAGCTGCTGGATCCCTCGAGCTTAGCGGCAAAGAACTGAACCTTTGCAAACGATTTGCTGAGGTCGATTGCGACTGTCTGATCAAGCACTTCATGTCCTTCGTGACCGGCAGTATTGACAGCGGCACTCGCTCTACCATATCTTTTGAGATTTAGAGTGATCTCATCCGAAACATAGTACATTGGCAATGCCGATGTCGTGTTGGTCATGCCTGTATATGAGAGAGCAAGGAGTTGAGCTTCTGTTGTGCTTTCGTTCAGGACAATAGGGTTACCAGGATTGGTCATGTGCTTCTCGTTGGCGATTGCATAGACTTTAATATTCTGAGTATCACCTACTACGGTCTTGATATCAAGAAGGAAAGAATATTCTCCTGACACATTTATATCTCCTGAGTAGAAATGTCCCACATTGCTACCATTGGTAAATGCATATACTCTAAGAGACTTGATAGCTTTCTCATGATCCAATGGATTCTCCTCTCCGGCCTTTGTTGTCAGATCACCGGTAGAAACATTGATCTCAAGAAGCACATCGTCAGATGCTTCAGACTTGCTGTGGTAATCCTTATTGAGGCAACTAGTTAGAGCGGCCCCCACAAGGGTAAGGATAAACATTAATCTAAATTTATTCATAACCGCAATAATTAGAAGATTGGTTTAATATATTCTACGTACCACTCAGGAAGGGTAATCTTGACTCCAACATTTGAGAACTCGATCTGGAACGGGATGATCACCTCATTCTTGGTACAATCAATTTCATTCTTATGAAGTTCTAACCACTGCGCAAAGTTGACTTCGGCAAGAAGGTCTCCACCATAGGTGCGGACCCTGAGGTAAACATCCTCGTGGTTGGCATGTCTCATTATATTGTTTGCTCCTTTAAGGGTAATCTTACCATCATGGTTTGTATCCATGATATATGTTGTCGGATCACCCACAGCATTATTTTCAAAATCAGTATATGGACTGACACCTACTAACTCAATTACGGGATAGCCATAGGCTTTTGTGATTGGTGGTACGCCCACTACATCCACAGTAATATCATAGTGCGAACTTGCAAAATAAATCTTTCTTGAAGTTTCCACAGCCAACATCGGATCATACGGAGCGATGCTATAAATCATTGATGCATAGTACAGCGGATCATTTCCGTTAACCTGCTCTCCAGCCAGATAACTCTCATCAGCAAAACGAATCTGCTTATAATCACCGCTAGTGATATTCTCTACTTTTGTCTTATAGTTATTGCCGATGCAGACAATTCGGTAATCTCCCGCATCAAGAGGAGGAAGAGTCACCTTCTGCGCTGCAACTTCAGCATCTGACAGAAGTTTAGAGCTGACGCAAGCGTTGCTTTCGTCAAAAACATACATCTGCACTTGATCTATCTTCTGCGGAAAGATCTCTGTCGTACCATCGCCAAGGTAGCTCAGCTCCAATGTATATACATTGTAGCAGTCGCTATAATCCTCGCTCAAGCAAGAGGTGGAGAGCATCCCCGCAGCCAAGAGGTATAAAGCAATGTTTTTGAGTTTCATAATTGTATGTTTTTGAATTATTTTTTAAGTGTTTAATTTAAAGGGGGAGGGGTCCTCCCCCTGTTGTTTTAAATAAGGAATTATACTACCACACCGGTGTAACTGCAACTACAGACCAATCGATAACCTCCACGCTGAGGCTCACACACTTAAGGTGGTGCTCAAGGTCTGACTCATCAAACTGGAGTGGAGACATGCGATAGATCTTACCTGGCTCAAATGAAGTCAACATCGGCTCACCTGTTGCTGTAGTCTTGAAACCGTTTGATGAAAGATAGAGAGGAGACTCTGTGCCAAGGGCATCAGTACCTACAATCTGAAGGTCGATTCTTGCATAGCCATTAGATGCAGCAGTAAGGTCAGTCTCAACCGGGCAGAAGATGTTGTAGGCAAGCTGAGTAGCGAGCTCATCTGAAGCCACACCGCCACCTACAGGCATTGTAAGAGTCACATTAGGGTTATCCCAGTACCAAGCTGGTCCATTTGACACATTTGTTGCAAAATTATTGGTAATTGCAGCAGCTGTGTTGTCAATCTTGAAGAGGTTTGTTGGAACTGCTGTTGAGATGAATGAGTGGTTGTAGTAGAAGTTGCTGAGTGCAATCTGGTTGATTGCGAGCTTAGTGTACTTCTGGAGATCAAAGTTACATGCAAGACCGGCAATCTCGATGCGAGAGATGCGTGGTGCAAGGCTCACATGAGCTACCCATGAAGTAGAGCCATGAGCTGCCTCCATTGTAGGCTGACCTGCAGAAAGAATTGATGTGCCATAAAGAGGGAGATTCTTTGGATCCTGGTTGTCCTTTACATCAAGGACTGCAGCACTCAGCTCATCAAGGTCAGCAGGATTGAAAGACTCACCCATGTTACCCACGATGATAACACGGTTCACTCTGTTGTCAAGAAGGTGGAAATCAAGAGATGGATTGGTAAAATCTGTGATATAAGTTACAGCATCTGAACCATCTGCTTTCTTTGCAGGATAAAATGCACTACCGTCTGTAAAGAGAATACGAGCATTATTGAGAGCAACTTTGTTTCCCTGGAGCGCCAAGTCATTATTAACTGCCTTGGTAAAAGTCACATTTGAAATAGATACAGTCACGCTCTTTGGTGATCCTGCCTCAGGTCCTACATTCTGCTTTTCACAAGAAACAAAGAGAACTGTCATTGCGATCAAAGACGCAAAAATTCTTGAAAGTTTCATAAGGTAATTAAATTTATAGTTAAACACTTAAAAAATTATTAATAATCAATTTGTTGTAAGTTTCCCTTAGCTTGTGGGTGTCCTAGCTGGATAGCTTTTGTAAACCATTGTTTAGCTTCTTCATCCTGATACATCATCATGTATGCGACACCGATTGTATTATATGTCCTGTTGTCAGACTTGTATTGGAGGAGCTCATCAAGTGCAGATTGATATTTTCCTTCCCTGATCAGTTGATTGGCTCTGTTTATGGCGTGCGCTACAACATCGTCAAGATTAGAGTAATAAACTGAGATATAGCAAGCATTTCTGAGCAACGGATAGAAGGTCTCAAGAAGATATTTATAGGTCTTTCCTCCGTTGAGGGCTTTCAAGATATTCTTTCTCTCAATACCTGTGTTATTGTCAATGATTTCAAGAACTTTGTCCTTATCGGCAAGATCAGAAGCGAGTACCATCTCTCTAAGTCCTGACCAGTTTTCCTGACCATTGACGATACTGAAATCTTCTGCTGTCAGCTCCGGTGATGCTTCGATAATAAAGTTCTGAAGAGCAAGCGCACGGTTCTCACCAAGCCAGTCATTGAAGGTTTCTGTTCCTTCCGGAGAAGCATAGCCTGCAAGCTCAATGCGTCCAAATCTCATCTTCTCGTCTGCCTTGATCTGCTCGATCGCATCGAGAATTCTGGAGAGTGTGCGTCTGTTATCAAAAATCTCAGGAACAATCTCAATCTTTGAGACTCTATAGATGACCTTGAGCTCCTCCGGACCGAAATTCCACTTCAGATCAGGATCTACCACGGAATAATATCTTGGATCCGGGGTAACATCTGCAAGGTATGGAAGAGGATCCTGATGGAGGTTGGCCGCTGCCAGATCCGTGAAGTAGTCAAGCAAGCACTCGCAACCCTCAACGCTATGGATTGCAGAAAGCTCCACATTGTCCATCCATCTCTGATATGGCACTTCCTGATAATAAGATACTACATCGCCTTTCATATACTGGCCTTCTACAAGGTCCCAGTCGTTATTTCCCATCAAAGCCTGAACCTGCTTCTCTCTTTTATAATACTGCTTGCCATAGATCTCTACCGGTTGGAACCACAGAGTGTCGGCACCATTATATATATAAGGAGTAACAACTTCTTTTCTCAAAGACGGGATCTGATTATCTGCAGAGTTGATGGTAAAGCTCACAGCAACCACCTTGCGCTGAGGGCGGGTTACCTCTGCATTCTCAAATTGAGACTGAGCAAAAGAAAATGTAGAAAGCAACAAAGCAAGAATAATTAAAAATTGTTTTCTCATACTACATCCTCACTTATTTAATCATATAAATAAAAGACAGACCAATCCTTGTAGGGCCAAAAGCGATCTGGCTGCCACTTGATTGGAATAAACCACACTTACGGTTCTCAAAAGCGTCATACTCGGTGTACCAGCAACCCAGACCTATAGTTGCTTCAAGATTCCAGCGTTTGCCGAGAATCCAAGAATAACCATAGGTCAGGCCTGCAGCTGCTGCCCAACCTTCATAACGTCTGTTTTCTGAACCTTCAATAGTAGGAATTGGGATTGCACCAACATTATACTCGGCATAATTGGCATTAATACCCATGAAGTGTCCCTGAAATGAGTTACAGAACCAATAACGGAATTCCGGACTCACGAGGAAGTGCTTCATTTTCATATTGACAGCCGGATCATCGTTGAGTGTCCAAGGGTTATAACCGCCACTTAGATGAAAAGTGACACGCGGACCCAAAGCCACCTCAACACCCAAGTTTGGTGTTGTTGTCGCCCAATAAGCAAGATTTGTTTTTACGCCAAACTTCTGCGCCTGAGAAATAGACGGGAAGCTTAGCATAAACACTAAAGCAATAATAATGGAGCGTTTCATCTGCACTTACTAGTTTAAATTTTTACGTTTTGTTGGCTTTTCTGGATGCAAAGTAAGATATCGGAGAAAAAACATAATAATCTTGCAGTAAAGTATTTTTATACTCGCAAAAAGTATATTTTCACCTGCAATTTTTCACAAAAACACAAAAACGGGTTTGGTAAACACACAATAATTTACGCAGACACAAAAATTAAACTATTTTTTGCACCCAATTTTTCACGCACACACAAAAAATTTTTATTTTTGCACAGCGAATGTAAATACAAAGATGAACGACCTGTCATATTATCTGTTCAACATAGCCTTCACCATGATTTTTGCTATCCTGGGAGTGTTCATTTCATTTACCCACGTGCAAGATCATGCAGATGTCAAGAACTATGTAAAAGCAAAGAAGACCCTTGGATTTGCCTTTTTCCTGATGACTTCCTACTGCATCATCAGGGTTGCGTTTCCACAACTGCACCTCACCGATCACCATGAGTTGACCACAACGGTCTATAATGACTTTTCCCTTCTCGTATTGTTTTCTTTAGTCTTTTCTTGGCTGAACTACTCCAGCTTCATGCTGTTGATGGACTCAGCATCCTACGACAGAAGGCGTTTTCTTATTGACGGTCTGACCCCTCTTGCAGTACTTCTCGTTGTTATCGCTGTCGGTGAGATATGGCCAAACGCCCAAAATACCTGCGTAGTCTTGATTGGTATAACATATATCATCAAGTGTGTTTATATGTTCTACATCTGCGAGAAAGAATACAGAAAATGCATTAAAGACTTAGACAACTACTATGACCAGGAGGTTGACCTTCAGTGGATTAGAATACTAATCTGGTTGACTTTTGCACTATCGATTATGACAGTGATAGGATTCTATATTAAAGAAATCCACTATTTCAGCGACATTGCCGCTCCGATCTCCTATGTCTATATGGTCATTAAAATCATCAACTGGGGCCCTAAGCGGATTGACAGCGTCAGAGCTCAATATTCAGAACTGACTTCTCCGCGTCCGGTCAATCAAGAAACTCTGGATAAAAACGAGCAGATCTCCAAGATAATTCTTCCCAAATTACAGAAATGGGTAGAAAGCAAACACTTCTGCACTCCTGAGCTGACCATTAAAGATGTCGCCAATGATATGGGCACAAACCACAATTACCTTTCCAGATATATCAACAACGAGTTGGGGATCACTTTCCAGGTATGGCTCAACACATTGAGGATAGAGGAGAGTAAACAATTGATGCTCCACCAGCCTAAAATATCGATCGAGGAGATCGGAATCAAGGTCGGCATCCCTCAGATCTACAATTTCTCACGGTGGTTCAAGCAGGTGACAGGAGAGACACCATTCAGATGGCGCAAGCAACAGACAAGCAACAGTTAGTCATCTCTACAGACTCTCTATCGCCGACTTTATATCAGAATAAGAAGGATTGGGATTATCGGTAAATATTGCCTTGATAATCCCATTTTTATCACATATATATACCCTTGGGATGCGGCTTTGCGCAAACTTCTCATAGACATCCCTCGTTTTTTGAGGAGCATAAGGCATGGTGTATCCACACTCCTTCCAATATGGCTCTATCTCATCTTCTTCCTGCTCCCTGCTGATGAGGATAAACTTCACACCCTGAGGTAGATATTCATCATATATCTTCTGCACCTCAGGCAAGGTCTTCTGACAGTCAGGACAGCTCGTATGGAAAAATACGATACAAGACACCGAACCCATCAGACCGGCATTACTCACCACTTCTCCTCCGCTTGTAACTACACTGAATTCCGGAACTTTATCTCCCACCTCCAGGTTGACAGGCGGCCGTTTCTCCCCTATGCATGAGTTCAATGCACAGACGCCGAGCAATGCCAGCAGAAATATGTATCTCAGTCTTTTCATCTTGCGAGGATTGATTGAAGTACCAGACCGCAAAGGGTCATGCCAAATATTGCAGTGATGTGTGCCAGCGAACCGTTGACGACAGCCTTTCCGCCGGCTGCCGCTTCTGACTGCAACGCCTCTCCGGCAAATTGATGAGCTCCCTCGTTGGCACGGACCTCCCCGGAATAGACGCAGAGGAAGCTGTGAGCCGGGAGCATCTTGCGTTGTCTCATTCGCTTGCGCAGAGCGGCGCCCAGAGGGCAATCCCTGACTTTCCAGAAATCAGCAACCTTGACCTGGGTCGGATCGACTTTGAGAGCAGCTCCCATGGAAGAAAAAAACACCGCCTTTGAGTCACAGGCATCCAATATCAGACGTATCTTGTCCTTCAACTGGTCAATGGCATCAATGATAAAATCAAAGCTGTCAAGATCAAAAGCGGCTGCAGTCTCCTCGTTATAGGCCTTATGGATACAGCAGACCTCAGCATGTGGGTTGATGTCCAGAAGACGTGCCTTCAGCGCCTCCACCTTGGGCTGTCCGACAGTTGAGCAGGTAGCCATCAGCTGACGATTGACATTGGTGACACTGATGGTGTCATAATCCACCAGCGTGATGTGTCTGACTCCGGCTCGCACCAGACCTTCAGCACACCAGCTGCCCACTCCACCGACGCCAAACACGGCCACCCGCGCCGATGAAATATCGGCACAGGCACGCTCTCCGAGAAGCAGCTGATTCCTCGCAAAGAGGGAGTCTTCACTATATATCATGGTTACAAAAGTATAAAAAATAGCTATCTTTGTATCTAATAAAATCACACAAAATGAAAAAAGTTATCGCTTCACCTAAGGCACCTGCAGCTGTAGGTCCATATTCTCAGGCCATCGAGCTCAATGGCACTCTTTTTATCTCTGGTCAGCTTCCTGTCAACCCCGCTACAGGAGAGATGCCTGAAAGCATTGAAGATCAGACTCGTCAGTCCCTTGACAACCTTGGTTATATCCTCGAAGAAGCCGGTTTGAGCTTTGATGATGTAGTAAAGACCACAGTTCTTCTTGACGACATCGCCAACTTCGGAGCAATGAACGCAGTCTACGCAGAGTACTTCAAGGGAGACAAGCCTGCAAGAGTGTGCTATCAGGTGGCCGCACTTCCTAAGGCTGCAAAGGTTGAGATTGACGCTGTCGCCGGAAAATAATGAAGGCGAGACTTGCACCGGAGGAGCTACTGTTATATCTGGTCACCGACAGGCCGCTGTGCCTCGGCAAAGACCTCAAACAGACTGTGCTTCAAGCGGTTGAAGGAGGAGTAACTATAGTTCAGCTAAGAGAGAAGGACATAGACACAAAGGATTTTGTGGACTTGGCCATCAAACTCAAGGCTGCGCTTTCTCCTCATGGGATCAAACTCATCATCAATGAC
>CALEJC010000001.1 GCA_937898205.1 uncultured Bacteroidales bacterium | reverse complement strand
AGGGTAAGGGCGCAAGCATGCTGATGCTCGGCTCTATCATCATGATCGTGTGCCCCCTCAGCTTTGCATTCCTGCTTCCTGTATTCCCTAAGCAGTGGTTTGCCGTGCTTCTTATCGTGGTGCTTGGTGTGAGCTTCTCGCTTGTACCTGCGGCTCTGTGGCCATCAGTACCTAAGATTATCGACGAGAAGATCCTTGGAAGCGCCTACTGTCTCATCTTCTGGGTTCAGAATATCGGTCTTTTCACAGTGCCGCTTCTCATCGGATCGCTTCGTGACAGCACAGGCAGTTATCTCGTGCCTATGATTGTCTTCTCATCATTTGGTGTGCTTGCATTCTTATTCAGCCTCCTGCTCAAGAAGGAAGACAAAGTCAAGGGTTACGGACTTGAGGAACCAAATATCAAGTAATTTATATGAATAAACTCCGAAACAGCAGCGCTCTATGCTATATCGCACTCGTCTGCTTGATGGTGCCGATGTTTGCGTCTTATTTTTTTGATGACATGTTCTCGACATTGTCGCAGATATTCCAGCATCCGGAAACTCTGGAGCTGGGCTGGAATAGTGCTGACTATGGCTTTTATGCCGGGGGATATAGCTTCCTCTGTGTGTGTGGCGGACTCGTCATCTGTGGAGTGTTGCTTGATATATTCGGAGTCAGGATCATAGGATCTGTATTTGTGGGGATGATGGCTCTGGGAGCAGGAGTAGTGCTGTATGCGCTTCGTTCCGGTCTCCCGGCGCAGACTTCCCTCATCATAGCCTATGTGGGCTGTATGCTCTTTGGCCTGGGTAGCGAGATTGCCGGAGTGGCAGTTACCCGCTCCATCGCCAAATGGTTCAAGGGGCGCAATGTCGCATTTGCCATGGGAGCACAGGTTGCTGTGGCCCGACTTGGCACTGCCGCCGCATTTATTCTTGCTCCTGTCCTGGTGGCAGAGAAGGCCGCCGGCGAGATGTATTCGCTTGCGGAAACCTCAAGGCCTGCAGTTTTTGGCCTCGGCCTCATCCTTCTGGGCGTGTTGCTGTGGGGGATTTTTGTGGCGATGGATGCGCGCTTTGATAAACAAAGAGGCATCAGCATAAAGAGGGGAGAGGTCAAGGAAGAGGATAAGTTTAAGTTTTCCGATATCATCAAGGTGCTCACCAATCAGCGCTTTATAATGATCGCACTGCTTTGTGTCTTCTTCTATTGCTGTATCATTTCGTTTAAGAAATTTGGCACATCCATCCTTATTCCGAGGTTTGGAATGGACCTGGAGAGCACAAAATGGGTGCTCACAATGCTGCCATTCTTTACTGTGGTGTTTACTCCTTTGTTTGGCGCGCTCGTGGACAAGTTTGGCAAGGCGACAAGGTGGATGATAATCGGTGCAGTGATGGTCGTGGTGGCTCATCTTCTTCTGTGCTTTGCACCTAGTGGAGTGCCGTTCTGGGGATATTTCTCTATTGCGATTCTGGGCGTAGGGTATTCTCTTGTGCCTTCTGCAATGTGGCCTTCTGTGCCTAAGATTGTGCCTGAGCGTAATCTCGGCACCGCTTATTCGCTTTTGTATTGGATTCAGAATATGGGCCTTTTGTTGGTGCCTATATTTGTGGGTCGTATCTTCAACACGACAGCCGGAGAAGCTGCCGCTGTTAAGGCTGAGTATATTTTTATCTGTCTTGGTGTAATAGCTGTTGTTGTGGCTGCTCTTTTGATTACTTCATCAAAGAAGCATCCGGAACTTAAACTTGATGCTCCTGCAAATAGTTAAAATGTATCCGCTTTTAGATAAAATTAATAGTCCAAAAGATCTTAAAGAACTGAATATCGGGCAACTGAAGCAGCTTTGCTCGGAGATTAGATCCTATATTATTGAGGTGTGCTCCCAAAAGCCGGGGCATCTTGCTTCCAGCTTAGGTGTAGTGGAGCTGGTGGTGGCGATGCATTATGTCTACGATGCTCCTGATGATAAGCTTGTGTTTGATGTGGGACATCAGGCCTATGCACATAAGATTATCACCGGGAGGAGAGAAGAGTTCAAGACTCTCAGGACGGAGTCGGGCATCAGCGGATTTCCTAACCGCAACGAGAGTGAGTATGACTGTTTCGGTGTGGGACATTCGTCTACTTCGATCTCTGCAGCATTGGGATTTGCCGAAGGTGCGATGATTCAAGGCTTGAGTCAAAAGGTTGTTGCCCTGATAGGCGATGGTGCAATGACGGGAGGCCTTGCTTTTGAAGGCATGAATAATGCCGGTGCAAGCGGAGCGGATATCCTCGTTGTGCTCAACGACAATAATCAATCGATTGATGGCAATCTGGGTGCTTTGCACGAGCACTTGCTCAGACTTACCACAAGCAGCTCCTATAACAGATTTAAAAACAGGGTATGGAACTTCCTTGGTGAAGGCGCATTCAGAAATTTCATCCAGCGCTGGATCCGAAGTCTCAAATCCTGGGCAGTGAAGCGCTCTGGTGGTGATTTGTTTGAGTCGCTTGGATTTAGATATTTTGGCCCTATCGACGGCACTGATCTTGAGGAGGTGATTACAACTCTGATAAAGATCAAAAATATCAAAGGCCCGCGCATCCTGCATTGCAATACCGTCAAGGGCAACGGCTATGCTCCGGCAGAAGCCGATCCTGTCACCTGGCACGCACCGGGACGATTTGATCCTAAGACCGGTGAGAGGGTGGTCGCAGGGCACACACGTGATAGATATCAGGATGTTTTCGGTGCAGTGCTTTGTGAGCTTGCAGAAAAAGACCCTAAGGTGGTGGGTATCACGCCCGCCATGGCTCAAGGCTGCGGGATGAATCTTCTGGCCGAGAAGTTTCCTGAGCGTTTTTATGATGTCGGCATTGAGGAAGAGCATGCCGTTACGTTTGCCGCAGGTCTGGCAGCGTCCGGTGTGAAGCCGTTCTGCAATATTTATTCGTCTTTTGCCCAGAGAGCCTATGATCAGATTATACATGATGTGGCGCTTCAGAAACTGCCTGTGGTTTTGTGCTTTGATCGTGCAGGCCTGGTGGGAGAGGATGGTGCTACTCATCATGGAGCCTACGACCTGGCGTCATATCGCTGTATCCCAAACTGCATCATATCTTCTCCTAGAAACGAGCTGGAACTCAAGGCGCTGATGCTCTCTGCGCATAGCTATACTGAGGGCCCTTATATAATAAGGTATCCGCGCGGTATGGGCGAAGGCGTGGAATGGAGAGATGTCGAGGCTCCGGAGCTGGAGATCGGCAAGGCAGAAAAGTTGACTGAGGGAAGTGAAGTGGCAATCATTGCCATCGGTCCTGTGGTCAATCTTGCTCATAAGGCAGCGGCAGAATATCCGGGTAAGGTATCTGTTTATGATTTTAAGTTCTTGAAGCCTTTTGATGTGGATAGCCTTAAGGAGATTGTTTCCAAGCACAAGCACATCATCACAGTGGAGGACGGCTGTCTTAAGGGTGGCCTATATGGAGAGGTCTGCGAGAGTGTGATGGGTTATGACTATCAAGGTAAGATTGAGGGTCTTGGTATCCCTGACGAGTTTATAAAACACGCGAGACAGAGTGACCAGAACGCTAAATGTGGAATAAATTTGGCAGGAATTGAAAAAAGTTTGAAAAAATATTTTGCGAGTAAGAAATAATTCTTATCTTTGCAATCCCAAAAACAAGGGAACTTTGAAATAAACATTATTGCCGATGTAGCTCAGTTGGCCAGAGCACGTGATTTGTAATCTCGGGGTCGGGGGTTCGACTCCCTCCATCGGCTCAATGTTTTGGGCAAGTACCAGAGTGGCCAAATGGGGCAGACTGTAAATCTGCTGGTTTTCACCTTCGGTGGTTCGAATCCATCCTTGCCCACCAAAAAGGAAGAGATGCTTCCACCAAGCGGGGTTCGTATAATGGCTATTATGCCAGCCTTCCAAGCTGGAAATGGGAGTTCGATTCTCCTACCCCGCTCAACTATCGCCGATGTAGCTCAGGGGTAGAGCGCCTCCTTGGTAAGGATGAGGTCATGAGTTCAATTCTCATCATCGGCTCAATTGCCGGTCCAGGAGCCGGCTATTTTTAAGTTAGATAACTTTATTTACGTAATATTATGGCAAAAGAAGTATTTAAGAGGGAAAAACCTCACGTTAACATTGGTACTATTGGCCACGTTGACCACGGTAAAACTACTCTAACTGCTGCTATTACTACAGTACTAGCAAGAAAAGGTCTATCAGAGCTTCGTTCATTTGACTCTATCGATAACGCACCAGAGGAGAAAGAGCGTGGTATTACTATTAACACTTCTCACGTTGAGTATCAAACTGAGACTCGCCACTATGCACACGTTGACTGTCCAGGCCACGCTGACTACGTTAAAAACATGGTTACAGGTGCTGCTCAAATGGATGGTGCTATTCTAGTTTGTGCTGCTACAGATGGTCCTATGCCTCAAACTCGTGAGCACATCCTTCTTGCTCGTCAGGTAAACGTTCCTAGAATCGTTGTATTCTTAAATAAAGTTGATATTGTTGATGATCCTGAGATGATCGACCTAGTAGAGATGGAGGTTAGAGAGCTTCTTTCATTCTACAACTTTGACGGTGACAACACTCCAATTATCCGTGGTTCAGCTCTAGGTGCTCTTAACGGTGACCCTCAATGGGAGGAGAAAGTTATGGAGCTTATGAACGCTGTTGATGAGTACATTCCACTTCCTCCACGTGATAACGAGAAACCATTCTTGATGCCAGTTGAGGACGTATTCTCAATCACAGGTCGTGGTACTGTTGCTACAGGTAGAATTGAGACAGGTGTTATCAAAGTTGGTGAGGAGATCCAAATTATTGGTCTTGGTGAGGAGCCTAAAAAATCAACTGTTACAGGTGTTGAGATGTTCCGTAAACTTCTAGATCAAGGTGAGGCTGGTGATAACGTAGGTCTACTTCTTCGTGGTATCGATAAAAAAGAGATCAAGAGAGGTCAAGTTATTGCTAAACCTGGTACAATCACTCCTCATAAATCTTTCACTGCAGAGATTTACGTTCTTAAGAAAGAAGAGGGTGGTCGTCACACTCCATTCCACAACAAATATCGTCCTCAATTCTTCATCCGTACTTTGGATGTAACTGGTGAGATTCTTCTTCCAGAGGGTGTTGAGATGGTAATGCCTGGTGATAACGTAACTATTAAAGTAGAGCTTATCTACCCAGTTGCTATCAATGAGGGTCTACGTTTCGCAATCCGTGAGGGTGGTAGAACAGTAGGTGCTGGTCAGGTAACTAAAATTGGTTAATTTATAACCAT